>JBGSNW010000419.1:0-15754 GCA_041739435.1 Burkholderiaceae bacterium | reverse complement strand
GGCGCGGGCTCGGCCCTGGGGCGCGGCGGCTCCAGGGTCTCGCTGAGCATGGCCACCGGCACGACGATCTCGACCGCGCGGCGCAGCAGCCCGCTTTGCAGCGCCCACAGCGCGGCCACGTGGAACACCACGACGGTGCTGGCGATCGCAACGTTTCGGTTCATGCCGGGCAGGGGGATGGAGGGCGGGGACAGGGTCATAGTGTAGGAGCCTGGCGCAGGCCCGCACAGCCATGGCGGGGCGGGCTTTTCATGGGCGAGCCGCCCACCAGGCGGCGGCCACCACCAGGACCAGACTGCCGCCGAGCGATACGAGGAGGGTCATGTCGTGTTGCGCCTGGAATGTGAAATGCGGAAGTGTTGTCATGTCAAATGGATGGTTCAATTATAAATGAGAATCAATCGTATTCGTGAGGATTCTGTGAAACCCTGTGACTGAAATGGCAATGCGGCGAAACGACGAGCGGTTTTGTTGAGGCGTGGTGAGCGGGCACTTGCCTTTCAACACGGTTGCTCAGGTGTCGGCCCACATGCGCAGCAGGTTGTGGTAGGTGCCGGTCAGCGCGACGGTTTCCGGGCCGTCGCTGTGCGCTTCGCGCAATCGGGTGAGCGCCATGTCCATCTGGAACAGCAATTGCCGCTGGGTGTCGCTGCGCACCATGCTCTCGATCCAGAAGAAGCAGGCCAGCCGCTCGCCCCGCGTGACCGGCGTGACCTGGTGCACGCTGGTGCCGGGGTACAACACGGCGTGGCCGGCCGCGAGCTTGACGGCGCGCGGCCCGAAGGTGTCTTCGATCACCAGTTCGCCGCCGTCGTAGTCGGCCGGGTCGGACAGGAACACGGTGCACGAGAGGTCGGAGCGCAGCCGCTGGCCCGAGCCGGGCACGAAGCGCACCGAACCATCGACGTGGTTGCCGTAGGCATTGGTGGCGCCGCTGTAGCGGTTCAGGCGCGGTGGAAACACGCGCTTGGGCAGCGCCGCGCTGAAGAACAGCGGCTGGCGGTCCAGCCCGCGCAGCACCCGCTCGCGAACCACCCCCGCCACCGGGTCGTCGTGTGGCAACTGTTCGTTGTTCTTGACCTGTTTGGCCTGCGGCCCCGCGCCGGGGCGACCGTCGGCCCAGTGAGCGGTGGCCAGCAACTGGCGCACTTCGGCCACGTCGTTGGCGTCCAGGATGTGGGGCAGGGTGAGCAGCATGGTGGGCTTCAGAAACCGGCGACGAGGGTGAGCTGGGCCAGCCGGCCTGCGCCGGGGATGTAATGGCCCCGGTACAGGCTTTCGGCATAGAGCTTGTTGGTGATGTTGGACACGTTGGCCTTGAGCGTGAACTGGGTGTTGATGATGTATTCGACCAGCACGTCCGCGGTCACGAACCCCGGTGCCTGCCAGGCCGGCGCGGTCACGTCGGCCGGGGCCTGGCGGCTGCGGAAATTGACGCCGGCGCCCACGCGCCACTGCGGCGTGAGCTGGTAGGTGTTCCAGACCGTTCCGCTGTGCCGCGGGGTCAGGCCGGGGCGATCGCCCACGCGGTTGCCCACGGTGGTGGCGGTGGAGGCGGCCCTGTCCACGTTCGCGATGGGCATCCAGGCGTAGGAGCCAAAAATTTCCCAGCGCGGCGTGAGGCGGCCGCTCAGGTCGATCTCGGCCCCGGCGGTGTGGCGCTTGCCCGACAGCAGCAGGCGCGTGGCGGCGGTGTCGGTGTCGGTGTTGCGCTCGTTCGTTTTGGTGCTGTGAAAAAGGGCCAGACGGGTGGTGAAGCGCCGGTCGGCGGAATCGAGCTTGGCGCCCAACTCGAAATTCTCGCTTTTCTCGGGCGGTGTGTTGGCGCTCAGGGCATTGAGCGAAAACGTGTCGGCCGAGGTGTTGAACGAGTTGCCCCACGAAAAGTGGTAAGAATCGAGCACATTGGGCTGGAAGAGCACGCCCGCGCGTCCACTGGTGACCGAAACGACTTGCCGCAGCGCCGTGGTGGTGACGGGGCCGGGCGCGTTGTTGGGGATGGCGAAGGTGTTGAAGTTGCCGTGCATGCGGTCGTGCCGCAGTCCGCCGAGCAGTTTCCAGTGTTCGGCCACCTGCAGGAGGTCTTGCGCATAGACCCCCCAGGTTCGCGCCACGAAATCGCTTGATCGGCGCAGCACGCGGCTGCCTTCGTCCACGCTGGCGCCGTCGTCGGGGGTGCCCGCGGTGGTGGGTGGCTTGACCAGCGTCACGCCACCCTGCGCGGCACTGCGCGCGGCGAACACCGCCTTGGTTTCGCGCGAAAAATCGACGCCCGCCTGCACCTCGTGGCCGAATCCGAGCGCCTTGAACTTGCTGCTGAAATCGCTTTGGGCGTAAACCCCGTTGAAGTCCTGAATCTTGAGGTTGGTGCCGCGCGTGAACACGGTGGACGGCCCGAAGTTGGTGAGGTCCACCGGCGCCGGATTGGTGACCGCACCCGTGGTGCCGGCAAAACGGATGGCGCTGGCACGCTGGTCCCGGTTGAACAGGCCTTTGCGGACCTGGGTCCGGAGCTGGGTGTCGGCGCTGAAGCGGTGCAGATGCGACAGCGTGAGCGTTCGGGCGCGGCCGTCGTTGCCGTCGCTGGCCAGGCCGTAGTAGGCGGTGGGCGACAGGCCGCGGATGATGGTGTTGGCGGCCGAGGTGTCGCTGGCATTGGGGCGGATCCACGGCAGGCCGTAATGAATGCCGTTGTTGTTCTGCAGGTCGTACAACATGGCCTGAATTTCGTCGGCCGTGCCGATGCCGCCGCGCCAGGCCAGGGCCAGGCCGCGTTTGTCGATGCTGGAACCCGCGCCGTTGTTGTTGGCGTCGGTTTTCATGGCGTTGATCCGCAACGCCGATTCTTCCCCCGTGCGCAGGTTGAAGTCGCCGGTGAAGCGGCGGTAGGCGTGGTTGCCAACGGTGGTGCTGAACTCGTGCGCGTCGATCTGGCGCGGCACCTTGCTGACCTGGTTGACCGCGCCCCCGGTGGAGCCGCGGCCGAACAACATCGACGCCGAGCCCCGCAGCAGCTCGATGCGGTCGTTGTTGAAGGTGTCGCGGTCGTAGAAGGCCGGGTCCCGCATGCCGTCCAGAAAAATGTCGCCGGTGGCGGCCAGCGAAAAGCCGCGCAGGCGGATGTCTTCCTCGCCGCCCTCGGCCGCCTGGAAGGTCACGCCGGCGGTGTTGCGCAGCACGTCCTTGACGGTGTCGAGGTTGCGGTCGTTGATCAGCTTTTCGGTGACCACGGTGATGGACTGGGGAATGTCGCGCAACGCCTGTGTGCCCTTGCCGATGCCGGTCTGGGTGGCGCGCAGGGTGTCCTTGCCTTCAGGCGCCTCGGCCCGCTCGCTCACGGTGACGGTTGGCAGTGTCTTGTGGACGGACGGTCCGCCCACGTCGGGAGGTTGGGACTGCGCCCAACTGCCCATGGACGCCGCCAGCATCAACGCGCCGAGCGGCAGGGGTTTTGAAATTGCTACTGTTTCAGTAGCTGAAAGTAACCTGTTGACAGGGGCTAATGCCGTTTTTTTCTTGAAATCTGGGTGTGAATCGTGAAAGTGTGTCATGGGTCGGGTTCAGCGAAGTTGCGGTGGGCAAGCTGGCTGACCGGGGCCCGGGTGGCTGGCAATCGGGTGTATTGTAGCACATTAAATGCGAATCATTCGCGTTTGATGCGCTTTTTAAATCTGATCTCAGGTTGGGTACAGCGGCGCGCGATCGGGCGGGGTTGCAACGTCACGAACGCAAATTTATCAATGAAATTGGCCACCAGCCCCCGTCGTACGGTCGAAGAGTGCTACTGTTGGAGTAGCAAACTGGGGCGAATGGCGACCAGTCAGTACACCAGCCGGTCGGGCTTGATTTCCTGCAGGATGGTGGTCGAGATTTCCTCGATGGACTTGGTGGTGGTCGACAGCCAGCGGATGCCGGCACGCCGCATCATGGCCTCGGCCTCGCTCACCTCCATGCGGCAGTTCTCCAGCGATGCATAGCGGCTGCCCGGGCGGCGCTCGTTGCGGATTTCGCTCAGGCGCTCGGGCTGGATGGTCAGGCCGAAGATCTTCTTGCGGTAGGGCACCAGCGCGGGCGGCAGCTGCTGGCGGTCAAAGTCTTCGGGAATCAGCGGGTAGTTGGCCGCCTTCATGCCGTATTGCATGGCCAGGTACAGCGAGGTGGGCGTTTTGCCGCTGCGGCTCACGCCCACGAGGATGACCTCGGCGCCCTCCAGGTCGCGGTTGGACTGGCCGTCGTCGTGGGCCAGGCTGAAGTTGATGGCCTCGATCCGGGCGTTGTATTCCTGGCTTTTGCTGGCGTCGGAAAACCGCCCGATGCGGTGGTTCGACGTGAGCCCCAGTTCTCGCTCCAGCGGGTGCACGAAGGTGCCGAACATGTCGAGCAGCATGCCCTTGCAATCGTCCTGAATGACCTTGAGCACCTCCATGTTCACCAGCGTGGTGAAGACAATCGGGCGGATGCCTTCGAGTTCCGCGGTGTGGTTCACCTGCCGCACCGCCTGGTGGGCCTTGTCCACCGTGTCGGTGAAAGGCAGCCGCACATGCCGCGCCTTCATCTCGAACTGCGCCAGGATGGCGTTGCCGAAGGTTTCGGCGGTGATGCCGGTGCCATCGGAGATGAAAAAGACGGTGCGGTTGGGCATGGGGGTCCTGCGGTTCGGAGTCGGTAGCGGCACTGCGGCACCCGTCAGGGGGCAGGGGGGCGCGCCTACAATGGGCGTCATTATCCGAATTCCGCCCGGATCCCCATTCTGCTTCCCCGCATGCTGCCCATCGACCTACAAGCACAACGATCCAGTCGTGGCGCCTGCGCGAAGCCTGCCCGCACGGAGGCGCCTGCGCCCGCGGCTGCAACGGTTTTTACTTCTGGAGCTTTCCCATGTCTGCACTTTTCAGCCCGACCGCCCTGGTCGTACCGTTTGAGAACCTGAGGAACACCGATGTCGAGGCCGTTGGCGGCAAGAACGCCAGCCTCGGCGAGATGATTTCGCAACTGCCCGACGGCGTGCGTGTGCCCACGGGCTTCGCCACCACGGCGCATGCGTTTCGCCAGTTCCTCGCCTACGAGGGTCTGGCCGACCGGATCAGCGCCCGCCTGAAGGCGCTGGACACCGAGGACGTGCGCGCCCTGGCGGTGGCCGGGGCCGAAATCCGGGCCATGGTGGAGGCGCAGCCGTTCCCGGCCGATCTCGAACAGGGCATCCGGGCCGCGTTTGAAAAACTCAGCGCAGGCAACCCGGCCGCCACCTTCGCGGTGCGTTCGTCGGCCACCGCCGAAGACCTGCCCGACGCTTCGTTTGCCGGCCAGCAGGAGACCTTCCTGAATGTGCACGGCATCGAGGACGTGCTGCACAAGACGCGCGAGGTGTTTGCCTCCCTCTACAACGACCGTGCCATCAGCTACCGCGTGCACAAGGGGTTCGCCCACGACGTGGTGGCCCTGTCGGCCGGCGTGCAGCGCATGGTCCGTTCGGACCTCGGGGCGGCCGGCGTGATGTTCACCATCGACACCGAGTCGGGTTTCGAGGACGTGGTGTTCATCACCTCCAGCTACGGCCTGGGCGAAACGGTGGTGCAGGGCGCCGTGAACCCTGACGAGTTCTACGTCCACAAGCCCATGCTCCGGGCGGGCAAGCGCGCGGTGATCCGTCGCAACCTGGGCAGCAAGCTGATCCAGATGGAGTTCACCACGGCGGACGAAAAAATGGCCACCGGCAAGCTGGTCAAGACCACCGACGTGCCGACCGAGCAGCGCAACCGCTATTCGCTGACCGACGCCGAGGTGGAGCAACTGGCGAAATACGCGCTGGTGATCGAGCAGCACTATGGCCGCCCTATGGACATCGAGTGGGGCAAGGACGGCACCGATGGCCAGCTCTACATCCTGCAGGCCCGCCCCGAAACCGTGAAGAGCCAGCAAAAGGACAAGGCCGAGCTGCGCTACAAGCTCAAGGGCAAGGGCCCCGTGCTGGCCGAAGGCCGCGCGATTGGCCAGAAGGTGGGCACCGGGCCGGTGCGGCTGGTGCACAGCCTTTCTGAAATGGACACCGTGCAGCCCGGCGATATTCTCGTCACCGACATGACCGACCCGAACTGGGAGCCGGTGATGAAGCGCGCCAGCGCCATCGTCACCAACCGCGGCGGGCGCACCTGCCATGCGGCCATCATCGCGCGCGAACTCGGCATCCCGGCCGTGGTGGGCTGCGGCGACGCCACCGAGAAGCTCAAGAACGGCACGCTGGTGACCGTGAGCTGCGCCGAGGGCGACACCGGCTTCATCTACGACGGTCTGCTGGAGACCGAGGTGACCGAAGTCCAGCGCGGCGAAATGCCCGCCATCAGCACCAAGATCACGATGAACATCGGCAACCCGCAACTGGCGTTCGACTTCTGCCAGTTGCCCAACCACGGCGTGGGTCTGGCGCGGCTGGAGTTCATCATCAACAACAACATCGGCGTCCATCCCAAGGCGATCCTGGACTACCCGAACATCGACAGCGATCTGAAAAAGGCCGTGGAATCGGTGGCCCGTGGCCATGCCTCGCCGCGCGCGTTCTACGTCGACAAGGTGGCCGAGGGCGTGGCCACCATCGCGGCGGCCTTCTGGCCCAAGCCGGTGATCGTGCGTCTGAGCGATTTCAAGTCCAACGAATACCGCAAGCTCATCGGTGGCAGCCGCTACGAGCCCGAAGAAGAAAACCCGATGCTCGGTTTTCGCGGCGCGGCCCGCTACATCAGCGCCGAATTCCGGGACGCCTTTGCGATGGAATGCGAGGCCATGCGCCGCGTGCGCGGTGAAATGGGGCTGACCAACGTCGAACTCATGGTGCCTTTTGTGCGCACGCTGGGGCAGGCCGACCGCGTGACCCGGTTGCTGGCCGAGCAGGGCCTGGAGCGCGGCAGGGACGGGCTCAAGATCATCATGATGTGCGAGGTGCCCAGCAACGCCATCCTGGCCGACGAGTTCCTCGAATACTTCGACGGCTTCTCGATCGGCTCGAACGACCTTACGCAACTGACGCTGGGCCTGGACCGGGATTCCGGCCTGGAGCTGCTGGCCGCCGACTTCGACGAACGCGACCCGGCCGTCAAGGCCATGCTGCGCCGGGCCATCCAGGCCTGCAATGCCCAGGGCAAGTACGTGGGTATTTGTGGCCAGGGGCCCAGCGACCACCCCGACTTTGCGCGCTGGCTGGTGGACGAAGGCATCGCGTCGATTTCACTGAACCCCGACTCGGTGGTTGCCACCTGGAAACAACTCGCCGGCTGAGTACTTTTTGCCCATCAGTTCGGCAACTTCGGCCTGATGGGCGAAAGAATTACGGGGAAACCCTGTCGGTGTTTGTACGGGCCGACCTGCGCGCCAACCCGTTTGTAAGAAAACGGTAAGTGCGCGGCCAACAATGCGATCATCACTTCGCGAGGTCGCATGCTGATCGTTATTGAAGCGCTCAAGCTGATTGCCGAAATTGCCCTGCTGGCCTTGCTGGGGCAGTGGGTGCTCGGCCTGCTGGCCGGTGCCAAAAGGGAGCAAAACCTTTTTTACCAGGTCCTGGCCATCGTCGGGCGGCCGTTCGTGGTGCTGGCGCGCCTTGTGAGTCCGCGTTTTGTGCTGGAGCGGCATTACCCGCTGGTGGCTTTTTTGCTGCTGGTGTTTGTGTGGCTCGGTGTGACGTTCTGGAAGATCAACACCTGCCTGCGAATTGGTGTGGAGCAGTGCAAATGAGTCGGCTCAACTATCTTTTCCTCAAGAGCCAGGCGATGGCCCTGCTGGTCTTTGGGCAACGTGCCGCCGCGTTGCAGCGGTTTGATGCCATGCTGGCCCTGGTGCCGGACGACAGTTACGCGCTGGGCAGTCGGGCGCATGTGAAGGCGCAGCTGGGCGACAAGGCGGGCGCCATCGCGGCATTGCGTCGGCTCGTGGCCGTTCACCCCCACCATGCTGCGGCCTGGTTCAATCTGGGCTACCTGCTCGATGAATTGGGGCAGAAAGAGGAAGCGGAATCATCGTTCCGCGAGGCCACGCGCATCGAGCCCAAAATGGACCGCGCCTGGTACGGCCTGGCGCTGATCCTGATTCACGAGCGCCGCTTTGACGAGGCTGTCGAAGCCCTGCGCCGCAACACCGAACTGCAACCCATGAGCCCCTACGGCTGGTATCAGCTGGCCCGGGTTCATGCAGACCGGCACGAGCCTGATGAGGCGGTGAAGATCATTCGCCATCTCAAAGAGTTCGAACCGAAAGTGGCCGCCCAGCTGGAACGCGAGACCGGGTTGCGCATTGCGCCATCCGCGTGAGTTGGCGGGGTGTCCACATGAAGGCCGCGGAGGAGACCGGGCCGGTAACAAGACGCGACCGGGTTGCAGGCCCCAGCCTTGAAGCGGGGTGGTCGTGAAATGCCCGCAAGGGTGTCGTTCCTGGAGGTAGTTGACATGCAGTTGACAGATTCCCACCGCCGTTATTGGCAGAAGAACCTGAACATCACGGCCGTGCTGCTGGCGATCTGGTTCGTGGTGACATTCATAGTGAGTTATTTCGCGCGCGAATTGAGCTTCAATTTCTTTGGCTGGCCTTTCAGCTTCTGGATGGGAGCACAGGGTTCGCTGGTCATTTACTGCCTGATCATCTGGTTTTATGCCAGGTACATGGGCAAACTCGACATCGAGCACGGTGTTGAAGAAAGCGAGGACTGATCATGGCTGGAATGTTTGGTTCGGATGCAGGCGGTGGCAACAATGCAGCTGCCAACAAGGCGTTCAAGTCAGGCCTGAACAGGGTCTACAAGTGGTACACCGGTGGCTTCCTGATTTTTGTGGTGGCGCTGGCACTTCTCGAGCAGATGGGGCTTTCACGCCAGTGGATCGGTTTCATCTTTCTGATCGCGACCATTGGCCTGTATGCCGGCATCGGCATCATGAGCCGCACCACTGACGCCGCGGAATATTACGTGGCCGGGCGACGCGTGCCAGCCGTGTACAACGGCATGGCCACGGGGGCCGACTGGATGTCGGCCGCATCGTTCATCGGCATGGCCGGCACCTTGTACCTGACGGGTTACGGTGGGCTGGCCTTCATCATGGGCTGGACGGGTGGTTATTGCCTGGTGGCGCTGTTCCTGGCGCCGTACCTGCGCAAGTTCGGCCAGTTCACGATTCCGGACTTCCTGGGCGAACGCTACGGCGGCAATCTGCCGCGGTTCCTTGGTATCGTGGCCGCAATCTTGTGCTCGTTCACCTATGTGGTGGCGCAGATTTATGGCGTGGGCCTGATCACGGCGCGGCTGACCGGGGTGGCGTTCGAGCTGGGGATTTTCCTGGGCCTGGGCGGTATTCTGGTGTGTTCGTTCCTGGGTGGCATGCGCGCGGTGACGTGGACGCAGGTGGCGCAATACATCATCCTGATCGTGGCCTACATGATTCCGGTGGTGTGGCTGTCGGTCAAGCAGACCAGCGTGCCGGTGCCGCAGGCCATTTACGGCTTGCAGCTGCAGAAGGTGACGGAGGTCGAGAAAAAACTCACCAGCGATCCCAAGGAGCTTGAGGTTCGCGAGATTTTCAAGAAGCGCTCGGCGGACCTGGCCGAAAAGCTCAAGGACCCGAAGACCGCGCTCGCGGCTGACAAGGCGGCAGCCGAACAGAAAGTGGCGGACCTGAAAGCTGCCAACGGGGCGGCCGCGGACATTGTGGCTGCCGAAAAGGCCCTTGCGGCATTGCCCAAGGATGAAGCCGCGGCCAAGACGGCCTGGACCCGCGCCAAGGCAGCAGCCGACACCAAGGCCAGACCGCTCAACGGCATGCCACCCCATGCGCAGCAGTTCGCGGGCAACCCGGACGGAGACGCCGCGGCCAAAACCGCATACGACACTTCGCGCCGCAACTTCCTGGCACTGATCTTCTGCCTGATGGTGGGCACCGCCGCCTTGCCACACATCCTGATGCGTTACTACACCACGCCCAGCGTGAAAGAGGCGCGTCAATCGGTGGCCTGGTCGCTGTTCTTCATCTTCCTGCTTTATTTCACGGCGCCGGCACTGGCGGTGTTGGTGAAATATGAAGTGTTCACGGTGCTGATCGGAACACCTTTCAACCAACTGCCCGAATGGATATCGGCCTGGAACCGGGTTGACCCAGGTCTGCTCTCGGTGACCGACATCAACAAGGACGGCATCCTGCAGCTCAATGAAATGAGCATCGGGGGCGACATCATCGTGCTGGCCGCGCCTGCCATTGGCGGGCTGCCGTACGTGGTGTCGGGCCTGGTGGCCGCGGGTGGCCTGGCTGCCGCGCTGTCCACGGCCGATGGCCTGCTGCTGACGATTGCGAACGCCCTGAGCCATGACCTGTACTACAAGATGCTCGACCCCAACGCCTCGACGGCACGCCGGGTGACCATCTCCAAGGTGCTGCTGCTGGTGGTGGCCCTGAGCGCGGCATACGTGGCGGCCCAGAAACCTGCGGACATCCTGTTCCTGGTGTCGGCAGCGTTCTCGTTCGCGGCGGCCGCGTTCTTCCCGGCGCTCACCCTGGGCATCTTCTGGAAGCGTGCCACCGGCATTGCCGCTTCGCTGGGCATGATCGCGGGCCTTGGCACCACGTTCTACTACATGGCGATCACCCAGACGTGGATGCGTGGCATGTTTGGCGTGACCTCGCCGGTGGAACTCTGGTACGGCATCCAGCCGATCTCGGCCGGCGTGTTCGGTGTGCCGATCGGCTTCGCGGTGATCATTCTGGTCAGCCTCGTCACCCCGGCACCGAGCAAGGCGGTGCAGGAACTGGTCGACCACGTGCGCTACCCCAACATTCGGGGTGACACCCGGGCCAAGGCGGCCTGACAGGCTGGCCTCAAGAGTGCGCTGACAGGCGGACGGCCGCCGTCAGTGCCGCAGAGCCCTGCTGATTCACGTCAGCAGGGCTTTTTTGTGGCCGGGGCATGAGGCGGGCAGACGGCATGCCGCCCTGTTCCTGGGACGGGGTAGTTCAGATTCAGAGTGTTGGCGTGCCACGGCTGCTTTTGACCCGATTTCCATGGCGGGTTATAATCAAAGGCTCACCTTGCTGCACCCGATCTTGACGCTTGGGGCAGCTTGCCATTTTGGCCAATCCTCAAGGAGTCTGAATGCGTCACTACGAAATCATTTTGATGATCCACCCGGATCAAAGCGAGCAGGTGCCTGCCATGCTCGAGCGTTACAAGGGCATGATCACCGCCGGCAACGGCAAGGTGCATCGTGTGGAAGACTGGGGCCGTCGCCAGCTGGTCTACCAGATCAACAAGCTGGGCAAGGCCCACTACCTGTGCATCAACATCGAAGCCGATCAGGCTGTGATGGCCGAGTTGGAGCACGCGTTCAAGTTCAACGATGCCGTGCTGCGGCACCTGACCGTCAGCAAGAAGAAGGCCGACACCGCGCCATCGCTGATGATGAAGACCGTCGAGCGCGAGGAAACGCGCAAGGCCCAGCAGGCGGAGTTTGCCAACAACAATTGATGCGACAGGCCCAGCCACGCACGTGAACCAGCTCGCCTTGACGGCGTGTATTGCCCAGGCCGAACCCCTGCGCTACACACCGGCAGGTCTCCCGGCCCTGAACCTGAGGCTCGAACATGAATCGAGCGTCCAGGATTGCGGACAAACCCGGCAGATCAAGATGGCGATCAAGGCCGTTGCGCTGGGTGCCTTGGCCGAGCGTCTAGCCCGGCAAGACATCGGCAGCAACTGGAGGTTCACGGGGTTTCTGGCCTCACCGCGCAATGGCAAGAGCGTTGTTTTCCACATTCAAGAGTTTCAGCCCTTTTAATTTCAGGAGGCCCACCAAATGGCCACTTTCAAGAAGTTCAACAAAGACAAGCGCCTCAAGCGCAACACCCAGTCCCTGCTGTTCAAGCGCAAGCGTTTTTGCCGCTTCACGGTGGCCCATGTCGAGGAAATCGACTACAAGGACATCGACACGCTGCGCGACTTCATCGCCGAGAACGGCAAGATCATCCCCGCGCGCCTGACCGGCACCCGCGCAATCTACCAACGCCAGCTCAACACGGCCATCAAGCGGGCCCGCTTCCTGGCCATGCTGCCGTACAGCGACCAGCACCGCATCTAAGGGAGCCCAGACCATGCAAATCATTCTGCTCGACAAGGTCGTGAACCTCGGCAACCTGGGCGAAATCGTCAAGGTCAAGGACGGCTACGCCCGCAACTTCCTGATTCCCGGCGGGCGCGCCCGCCGTGCCACGGCCGCCAACAAGGCCGAGTTCGAGGCCAAGCGCGCCGAACTCGAAAAAGTGGCGGCTGCCAAGCTGGCCGAATCGCAGGCTCAAGGCGAAAAGCTGGGCGGCACCACCGTCAAGCTGACGCAAAAGGCGGGTGTGGACGGCCGTCTGTTTGGTTCGGTCACCAACCACGACGTGGCGGAGGAACTGAACAAGCAGGGCTACAAGGTCGTCAAGTCCCAGATCCGCATGCCCAACGGCCCGATCAAGATGGTGGGCGACAGCACCGTGAGCGTGTCGCTGCACACCGACGTGGTGGTGGACATCAACGTGACGGTCTACGGCGAATCGGTTTGATTTTGCCGATCTGAAACGTGTCTGGCACCTGACAGTGCCATGGCTCTCCGCACAAGGCCGCCTTCGGGCGGCCTTTGCTTTGGAGATTTCGCTTGTCCCATGCAATCCACGACTTGTTCACGACTTATGCACAAGCTTGTCCCGTGACGCGGCCACGCTGGCGGCGTAGCATCGGAAGTTTGAACCCCTGTTGCCCATGTCTGCCGTTTTGACCCCCGTTGACGATTTCCCGACCGACCGTCAGGTCGCCCAGTTGCGAATTCCGCCGCACTCCATCGAGGCCGAGTCCAGCGTGCTGGGCGGCCTGTTGCTGGACAACGGCGCCTGGGACCGCGTTGGCGATCTGCTGAAAGACGGCAACTTTTACCGCTACGAGCACCGGCTCATCTACGCCGCCATTGGCGCGCTGATCAACGCCAGCAAGCCCGCCGATGTGATCACCGTGTTTGAGCACCTGCAAAGCCTGGGCAAGGCCGAGGAAGTGGGGGGGCTGGGCTATCTGAACTCGCTGGCGCAATACGTGCCCAGCGCCAGCAACATCCGCCGCTATGCCGAGATCGTGCGGGAGCGCTCGATCCTGCGCAAACTGGTGGCCGCCAGCGACGAGATCGCCACCAATGCCTTCAATCCGCAGGGCAAACCGGTCGACAAGATCCTGGATGAAGCCGAGCAGAAGATTTTCAACATCGGCGAGGAAGGCTCGCGGATGAAACAGGGTTTTCAGGGCATGGACTCGCTGGTGGTCGATCTACTCGACCGCGTGCAGGAGATGGCCGACAACCCCAACGACATCACCGGCGTGCCCACCGGGTTTTATGACCTCGACCGCATGACCTCGGGCTTCCAGGCTGGCGACATGATCGTGCTGGCGGCGCGCCCGTCCATGGGCAAGACGGCGCTGGCGATCAACATTGCCGAGCACGTGGCGCTGAACGAAGGCCTGCCCGTGGCCGTGTTTTCCATGGAAATGGGGGCCTCGCAACTGGCGGTGCGAATTGTCGGTTCCATTGGCCGCATTGACCAGGGGCATCTGCGTACCGGACGCTTGACCGACGAAGAGTGGCCGCGGTTGACCGAGGCCATCGAGAAGCTGCGGACCATCTCGCTGCACATCGATGAAACCCCTGGCCTCACGGTGAGCGAACTGCGGGCCAACGCGCGCCGCTTGTCACGCCAGTGCGGCAAACTTGGCCTGATTGTTGTCGACTACCTGCAGCTGATGAGCGTGTCGAGCAGCATGAGCGACGAGAACCGCGCCACGGCCGTGGGCGAAATCTCGCGCGGGTTGAAGATGCTGGCCAAGGAACTGCAGTGCCCGGTGATCGCGCTGTCGCAGCTGAGCCGTGGCGTGGAGTCGCGCACCGACAAGCGGCCCATGATGAGCGATCTGCGCGAGTCCGGCGCCATCGAGCAGGACGCGGACATCATCATGTTCATCTATCGGGACGACTACTACAACAAGGATTCCAAGGAACCCGGCGTGACCGAGATCATCATCAGCAAGCAGCGCAACGGCCCCACCGGGACCGTCAAACTGGCGTTTCTGGCGCCGCTCACCCGGTTTGAAAGCCTGGCCAGCGGTGGTGGTGGAGATTTTTAATAAAAAATGCCTTTAGCCCCCGCCAATAGGCCATAGTTTGCTACTTTAAAGGTAGCAAATCTGGCCATCGACGGTGGTACGTCAAAGCACCTCGCTGGCAAAATCCGCCAGCCGCGAACGCTCACCGCGCGCCAGCGTGATGTGGCCGCTGTGCGGCCAGCCCTTGAACTTGTCCACCGCGAACGTCAGGCCCGAGGAGCCCTCGGTGAGGTAGGGCGTGTCGATCTGCGCGAGGTTGCCCATGCAGATGATCTTGGTGCCCGGGCCGGCGCGCGTGATCAGGGTTTTCATCTGCTTGGGCGTGAGGTTCTGTGCCTCGTCGATGATGACGTACTTGTTCATGAACGTGCGGCCACGCATGAAGTTCATGCTCTTGATCTTGATGCGGCTGCGGATCAGCTCGTTGGTGGCGGCGCGCCCCCACTCGCCGGCACCACCGCCGTCGCCCTTGGCGAGGAATTCGAGGTTGTCGTCCAGCGCGCCCATCCAGGGGCCCATTTTTTCTTCCTCGGTGCCCGGAAGAAAACCGATGTCCTCGCCCACGCTCACTGTGGCGCGGGTCATGATGATCTCGGTGTAGCGCCGGTCGTCCAGCACCTGCGTCAGGCCCGAGGCCAATGCCATCAGCGTCTTGCCCGTGCCGGCGGTGCCGGTGAGGGTGACGAAATCCACCTCCGGGTCCATCAGCAGGTTCATGGCGAAGTTCTGTTCCCGATTCCGCGTGGTGACGCCCCAGACGGCGTTTTTCAAGTGACCGAAATCCTTCAGTGTCTTGAGCACGGCGGTTTTGGCGCGGATTTCCGTGACGCGGGCGTACAGGCTGGGTTCGCCTGGTGCCTCAAAGTACACGAACTGGTTGATCAGCAGGTTGGGCACCACGGGGCCGGTGATACGGTAGAAGGTGTGGCTGCCGCTTTGCCAGCTTTCGATGGTTTTGCCGTGGTGGGCCCAAAAATCGGTCGGTAGCGCCATGGCGCCGGAATACAGCAGGTCGCCGTCTTCCAGGGTCTTGTCGTTCTGGTAGTCGTCGGTGGTCAGGCCCAGGGCACGGGCCTTGACGCGCATGTTGATGTCCTTGGACACCAGCACCACCTCGCGTGGCGCGTGCTGCTGACGCAACGCATCCACCACGCCCAGAATCTGGTTGTCGGCCTTGCCCTGGGGCAGGCTCGACGGCAGCGTGGAGACCAGCGTCTGGGTCTGGAAGAACAGTTTGCCGCCAACTTCACGATGGCCCGTGGAGTCGAGCCTGAGGCCCGAGGCGATGTCGGCCCCCTGGGCGCCGGCCAGGGCATCGAGCGTGCGGCTGGCCTGCCGCGCGTTGCGGGCGACTTCGGTCATGCCCTTTTTGTGGCCATCGAGCTCTTCCAGCACGATCATGGGCAGGAAGATGTCGTGTTCCTCAAAGCGGAACAGACTCATCGGGTCGTGCATCAACACGTTGGTGTCGAGCACAAACAGCTTGGCCGGGCCACTGGATTTGCGCTTGGGCCGGGGGAGTGCCTGCACCACGGGTGCCACAGGCGCTTTGTGGCGCGGCGTGGCACGTGCGTGGGCGGGGCCACGCGACTGCAGGTCGTCCAGCAGC
>JBGSNW010000409.1:0-2331 GCA_041739435.1 Burkholderiaceae bacterium | reverse complement strand
GCGTGGCAGGAGCGATGTCAGTCACCACGCCGGACAAATCGCGCAGCCCACCGCTGGCGTCGACCAAGCCGGGTTTTTCAGCGCCCAGCGGGCCATGGCGAAACAGTTTCAAGGGTGACTCCTGTGCAAAAACCAGCATTGTCACCCTGCCCTTTCGCCTTGGACCGAGCGCTCCCTTGAAAACCATCTTCGCGAACCCACATGACCAGCACGGCCTTTGATGGCACCGCTTTTTTTCGATCAGGAACACGACCTTATGAGCCAGACGCCTCCCAACCACCCCGCCGCCTTTGAGCCAGATTCCGCTGACCAGGCACCCTTCTCGCTGGAGGAAAACCTCGCTGCGTCAGCGTCTGCCGAGGTGGACGCACTGGCTGCCCTCACCAACGAGGCCAGCGAGCTCAAGGCCAAGAATGCCGATCTCGCCGAGCAATTTCTGCGCGCCAAAGCCGAGGCCGAGAACACCCGCCGTCGTGCCGAAGAAGATATGGGAAAAGCGCGCAAATTCGCGGTGGAGAGCTTCGCTGAGAGCATGTTGGCCGTGGCCGACAGCCTGGAAGCTGGGCTGGCTGTGCAAGAAGCCACCCGCGAGCAGCTGCGCGAAGGCTCGGAGGCCACGCTCAAGCAGCTCAAGAGCGCGCTGGAGCGCCACAAGGTGATTCAGATCGACCCGGCCGCTGGCGTCAAATTCGATCCGCATCAGCACCAAGCCATTGGTGTGCTTGCAGCCGACCAGGAGCCCAACACGGTGGTCACCGTGCTGCAAAAGGGCTACCTGATCGCCGAACGGGTGCTGCGCCCGGCGCTGGTCACGGTGGCGGCACCGAAGTAGCCGCCAAGCGGCCATGCTGCGCTGAATTGCACAGGCCCGCCGTCTTGAAACCCGGCAAGTTATCCACAACTCATCCGCATCACTGAATCACTTCCGACTTCTCAGCAGGAGCACAGAAAAATGGGCAAGATCATCGGCATCGACCTGGGCACGACCAACTCGTGCGTGTCGATCATGGAAGGCAACACCACCAAGGTCATCGAGAACAGCGAGGGTGCGCGCACCACGCCGTCGATCGTCGCCTACCAGGAAGACGGGGAGGTGCTGGTGGGCGCCTCGGCCAAGCGCCAGGCGGTGACCAACCCCAAAAACACGCTGTACGCGATCAAACGCCTGATCGGCCGCAAGTTCACCGAGAAAGAAGTCCAGAAAGACATCGATCTCATGCCCTATTCCATCGTGGCGGCCGACAACGGCGACGCCTGGGTGGAAGTGCGCGGCAAAAAAATCTCGGCCCAGCAAGTCAGCGCCGACATCCTGCGCAAGATGAAGAAGACCGCTGAAGATTACCTGGGCGAGGCCGTGACCGAGGCCGTGATCACCGTGCCCGCGTACTTCAACGACGCGCAGCGCCAGGCCACCAAGGACGCTGGCCGCATTGCCGGCCTGGACGTCAAGCGCATCATCAACGAACCCACCGCCGCTGCGCTGGCATTCGGCCTGGACAAGAACGAAAAGGGCGACCGCAAGATTGCCGTCTACGACCTGGGTGGCGGCACGTTCGACGTGTCGATCATCGAGATCGCCGACGTCGATGGCGAAAAGCAGTTTGAAGTGCTGTCCACCAACGGCGACACCTTCCTGGGCGGCGAAGACTTCGACCAGCGCATCATCGACTTCATCATCGGCGAGTTCAAGAAAGACCAGGGCGTGGACCTGTCGAAAGACGTGCTGGCCCTGCAGCGCCTGAAGGAAGCCGCCGAGAAGGCCAAGATCGAGCTGTCGTCGTCGGCCGCGACCGACATCAACCTGCCCTACATCACCGCCGACGCCTCGGGCCCCAAGCACCTGAGCATCAAGCTCACGCGCGCCAAGCTCGAAGCCCTGGTGGAAGAACTGATCGAGCGCACCATTGCGCCCTGCCGCACCGCCATCAAGGACGCCGGCGTCTCCGTGGGCGAAATCCACGACGTGATCCTGGTCGGCGGCATGACCCGCATGCCCAAGGTGCAGGAGAAGGTCAAGGAGTTCTTCGGCCGCGACCCCCGCAAGGACGTCAACCCCGACGAAGCCGTGGCCGTGGGTGCCGCCATCCAGGGCCAGGTGCTCTCGGGCGACCGCAAGGACGTGCTGCTGCTCGACGTGACCCCGCTGTCGCTCGGCATCGAGACCATGGGCGGCGTCATGACCAAGATGATCGGCAAGAACACGACCATCCCGACCAAGTTCGCGCAGACCTTCTCGACCGCCGACGACAACCAGCCGGCCGTGACCATCAAGGTGTTCCAGGGCGAGCGTGACCTGGCCTCGGGCAACAAGCTGCTGGGCGAGTTCAACCT
>JBGSNW010000393.1:0-4370 GCA_041739435.1 Burkholderiaceae bacterium | reverse complement strand
GCCGAAAGCCGATGCGTACACCCCACGGACCGTCCGCACCGGGGCCTCGTAGCGGCCGAACACCTTTTCCAACGCCAGACTGATTTCGCCGACGGTCGCCTTGGCCCGTGCCGCGTTGATCGCCAGTTGGAGTAAGTTGCTATTCTCCGAGGGTTGCTCCCCCCGGCTCGCCGAAGCCGCCGCGGTCAAAGCATTCAGGGTCGCGTCCACTTGCGTCTGGTTTCGCTCGGCCCGCAGCTTTTTGAGGCTGTCGAGCTGGGCGGCGCGGACGGCTGTGTTATCCACCTTCAAGACTTTGAGCTGCTCGTCCGACTCCGGGCGGTACTTGTTGGTGCCGGGGTGCCGCTCGACGCCAGGCCGCGGGCGACCTCTTTGCGGTAGCGGTTGAGTTCCTGCACGGTCTTGAAGCTGCGGTCCAGCAGCAGGCTCAGGTTGTGCAGGATGCGGTCCACCACCTTGGTCTCCCACGCGGCGTCAAAGTTGATCTGTTGGTCCAGCCAGTGTTCCAGCCACTCGGGGTTGGGCAGGCGGCTCTGGATGGTGTCATTGGGGAACATGGCCTTGTTCACGTGCAGGTTGGTCGGGTGCAGGGCCTGCGCGGTGCGGCGGGCGCTGGCCATGAGAACCCCCACCTTGGTGAAGGCGGCCCGCGCCTCGTCGCCGAAATTCTGGATGGCGCGTTTCATGTAGCGCAGGTAGGCACCGCCGTGGCGGGCCTCGTCCTGGCTGAGCGTGTTGTAGATGTGCTTGATGACCGGCTCGTTGTGCCATTCGCTGGCGCGGCGGTACCAGTGGTTGAGGCGGATTTCGCCGCAAAAGTGCAGCATCAGCGTCTCCAGCGCGGGGGCGGGGTCGAACTCGAAGCGGATGTCGTGCAGCTCCTGCTCGGTGGGCGCGAACTCGGGGCGGAAGCGCCGGAGGTATTCCATGAGCACCAGCGAGTGCTTCTGCTCCTCGAAGAACCAGATCGACATGAAGGCCGAGAAATCGGAATCGTCGCGGTTGTCACGCAGGAACATCTCGGTGGCCGGCAGGGCGGCCCACTCGGTGATGGCGTTCATCTTGATCGTCTGCGCCTGCTCGTCCGAGAGCCGGGACGCATCGAACGAGGCCCAGGGGATGTCCTTGTCCATGTCCCAGCGGACCGATTCCAGCTGCTTGAAGAGTTCGGGATAAAGCATGGCGTACTTTCGTGACCGGGTGATTCTATGCACGTCTTGTGTCGCTATTGCGACATGGCCCCAGCCGCAGGCGGGGCTCACCGTTCGGGGCGCCCAATCCGCTGGCAACGGCCCGCGATGGTCCCGTCTGCGGCCCACGACGCCCAAAACCGTGATTTTTGTCCGGAAAATATGCTCTTTTGACTTTCATGCAACCAGTCAGTCATAATGCGACTAATTAGTTTTTTTAAAGTCTTTGTAGTTTTGACGCATTTGAACCTGCGGGCATTTCACACCATGCATTCACTCGGGAACTTTTCGGTCGGCAAGGCGCTCCATCACGGCGGGAGGGGCGACGTGTCAAGTCATCCCCTTTTGCTGCGAAGCCGTTCGGCCCTCCGGGGCACGAATGCAATTCCGAGGCACTTCTTCTCCTCCTCCCTCCCTCCCTCGTTGGCCTCGGGACGCTTCGCGGCACTTTTGTTACCTGCCTTGCGGCGATGGCACCTCACATGAAGGTCGCCATCGTCGGCTCCGGCATTTCCGGCCTGGCGGTCGCGCACACGCTGCGTGGCCGTGCCGAACTCTCGCTGTTCGAGGCGGGCGACCATTTCGGTGGCCACACCCACACCGTGGACGTGTCACTGCCCGGTGCACCGCCGTTTGGCGTCGACACGGGATTTCTGGTCTTCAACGAGCGCACCTACCCCAATCTGATCAACCTGTTTGCCGAACTGGGCGTGGCCACCGCGGCATCGGACATGTCCTTTTCAGTGCAGGTGCCCGGCGCGCTCAAAGGGCGCACGCTGGAATGGAGCGGCACCTCGCTGTCCACGGTATTCGCTCAGCGTGGCAACCTGGCCAGCCCGCGCTTTTGGCGCATGCTGGCCGACCTGCTGCGCTTCAATGTCCTGGCCACGCGCCTCGCCCGTCACCACGACAACGCGGCGTTGCTGCAGCCGCTGTCCGATTTTTTACGCCAGCACCGGTTCAGCGACGAGTTCCGTGACTGGTATCTCCTGCCGATGCTGGGCTGCATCTGGAGTTGCCCAACCGACCAGATGTTGCAGTTCCCGGTGGCGACGATGGTCCGCTTCTGTCACAACCACGGGCTGCTGCAGGTTCGCGACCGGCCTCAGTGGTGGACCGTCCACGGCGGCGCTCGCAACTATGTGGAAAAAATCCTGGCCCATGTGGCCGACAAGCGGCTGCGCACGCCGGTGCTGCGCGTCGAGCGCGACACGACCGGCGTGCGCATCATCACCGAAGGCCGCGCCGAACGCTTTGACAAGGTGGTGCTGGCCACCCACTCCGACCAGGCACTGGCCCTGCTGGGCCAGCCCACGGCGCAGGAGCGGGCCACGCTGGGGGCGATCCGCTACCACGCCAACCACGCGGTGCTGCACACCGACACCTCGGTGCTGCCCACAAAACGCTCCACCTGGGCCGCCTGGAATTACGAGCGTGCGCAGCACGGGGACACGGAATCCGCGCGCGTTTGCCTGCATTACCTGATCAACCGGCTGCAACCGCTGCCGGTGGCGCAACCCGTGGTGGTGTCGCTGAACCCGGTGCGCGACATTCGCCCGTCGCAGGTGCTGGGCGAATTTGAATACGCCCATCCGGTGCTGGACCTGGCAGCGCTCGCGGCGCAGTCACAAGTGCCCGATCTGCAAGGTGTACAGCACACTTACTATGCCGGCGCCTGGATGGGCTACGGCTTTCACGAGGACGGCCTCAAGGCCGGTCTGGGCGTGGCGCGCCAGCTGCTGATCGAGGCCCGGCGCTTCAGCCACCTGCCACTGATGGAGGCCGGACGGTGAACAGCCCCGTCGGCACCTCGCCACAGCTGGGCTTCGGGCAGGTGCGCCACACGCGGCTGCGGCCCTTTCACAACGCCTTTGTTTATCCCACCTGTTTTCTGATGCTGCCCATGCGCAGCATCCGGCGCGACGGGGCTGGCGCGCTGGCCTTCAACCGCCGCGCCGCCCTGAGTTTTCACGACGCCGACCACGGCGACGGCCGTGGCCCCGAAGCGGGCGGCGCGCTGGCCTGGGTGGACACGCTGCTGCACGGTGAAGGCATCACCGACGCCACGGGGGAAATCTGGCTCCATTGCTACCCGCGTGTGCTGGGCTATGCCTTCAAACCCGTGAGTTTCTGGTATTGCCATGCGCCCGACGACTCGTTGCGTGCCATCGTGGTCGAGGTCAACAACACCTTTGGCGAGCGGCACTGCTACTTGCTCGATCGCCCCCGGTACGGTGTCGAACTGCGGGCGTCCAAGGTGTTCCACGTTTCGCCTTTTTGCAGCGTCGAAGGCAGCTACCGCTTTCGTTTCATGCGCACCGGGCGCGGCAGCGTGGCGCGCACCGTGTGCCGCATCGACCACGACGACGCCACCGGACCGCTGCTCCAGACCAGCGTGTGCGGCACGCTGGAGCCGGTTTCGGCAATCTCGATCCGCAAGGCGCTGTGGCGCCACCCGGTGCTGACGCTGGGAGTGATCACCCGCATTCATCTGCAGGCCACACGCCTGTGGCTCAAGCGCCTGCGGTTTTACCGCAAGCCCCCGCCACCCGACGCCTTTGTCACCCGTTGATTCCACCGTCTTTCCCTCGCTGCAACTGTCCACCGCCCGACCCCACGATGAACACGACCACCGCCCGCACTTTCACCATGCCGCCGGATGCGCCCGCGGCTGCACGCAGCCTCTTCAAGCTGCTCGACCGTCTTCAGGACGGCTCGCTTGCCGTTCAGCTGCCTGACGGCTCGATGCGTCATTTTGGTCAGCACGACCCCTTGCAAGCCCCCGCGGCCATGATGTCGCTGCGCAACTGGAACGTGTGCAGCGCAACGCTGAAGTCCGGCGACATCGGTTTTGCCGAGACCTACATCGCCGGCGACTGGACCACCCCGCACCTGAGCGAGCTGCTGCGGGTGTTCATCCGCAACCGCCAACACATCGAAAGCGCCATATACGGCACCTGGACGGGGCGCCTGCTCTATCGCGTGCGCCACCTGCTTCGCCGCAACACACGAGCCAACAGCCAGAAGAACATTCACGCCCACTACGACCTGGGCAATGCGTTCTACGAACTCTGGCTGGACGACACGATGAACTATTCATCCGCGTGGTTCGACGGCGACCTGAACCGCCCGCTGCGCGACGCCCAGCACGCCAAGGTGCGGCGCGCGCTGCGCATGGCC
>JBGSNW010000390.1:0-3806 GCA_041739435.1 Burkholderiaceae bacterium | reverse complement strand
CCGTGGCCGCAGCCGCGCAACAGGTGTTCGCGCACGGCCCGCTGGACCATGTGGTGTATTGCGCTGGCCACTACCAGGCGATGCGGGCCACGGCACCTGATCTGGACGAAATGCTGCGCCACCTGCACGTGAACTACACCGGCGCGCTGCAGGTGCTGAACGCCGTGCTGCCGCCACTGCTGGCCCAGTCCGCCATCCGGCGCCACGGCAGTGGGTCGGCCATGGGCCACATCAGCCTGGTGGCCAGCGTGGCAGGATTTCGCGGCCTGCCCAACAGCCTGGCCTACGGGCCCACCAAGGCCGCCCTCATCAACCTGGCCGAAACGCTGTACCTGGACCTGCGCGCCAGTGACATCGCGGTCAGCCTCGTCAACCCCGGCTTCGTGGACACCCCGCTGACGGCACAGAACAGCTTCGAGATGCCCGCGCTGATTGGCCCCGAACAGGCGGCGGCTGAAATTCTGCGTGGCTGGGAACGCGGCGCGTTCGAAATCCATTTTCCCCGACGCTTCACCGTGGCCATGAAGTTGTTGCAGTTGTTGCCCCATTGGCTGTATTTTCCGGTGGTCCGTCGCATCACCGGGGCCTGAGAGCCCCCACCCTTCATGACCCTGCCTGCCGAGCCCCCGCCACCCCTGCGTCATGCCGTCGAGCGCGTGGTGGATTTTTTCGAGACGCTCACCCCCGCCGCGGTCGAGCGGCTGGCCGAGTTGTACACGCCCGACGCGTACTTCAAGGACCCCTTCAACGAAGTACGTGGAGTGCCCGAGGTGCAGCGCATCTTTCGCCACATGTACGCCACACTGGAGGCGCCGCACTTCGTGATCACCGGGCGCGTGATTGACGGTGCCCAATGTTTCCTGGTCTGGGAGTTCCGGTTTCGCTTCAAGCGCTTTGACACCGTCACGCCACAAACCGTGCGTGGCGGCTCACACCTGGTGCTGGCCGCTGACGGGCGCATTGCCCATCACCGCGACTACTGGGACACCGCTGAAGAACTGTATGAAAAACTGCCCTGGATTGGCGGCCTGATGCGCTGGCTCAGACGCCGCGCCAGCACCTGAGCGCGCGGCAGGCCCACGCTCAGGCGGGCCGGGTGTCGATGAAGCTCTGGCGCTGCTCCAGTTTGTCCATGAGTCGCGCGATGTTGGGGTGGTCTTGGCGCCAGGTCAGTTGCGGAAAACGAAATGCCAGCCAGCCCAGCGCGCAACCCACCGCGATGTCGGACAGGCTCAGGTGAATGCCGCTGCAATAGGCTTTGTCGCCCAGGCCACGGGCAATGGCTTTGACAGCCCCGTCCACCTTGGTCATCTGGCGGTCGATCCAGGCCTGGCTGCGTTGCGCGTCGGTGCGCTGCGGCCAGATGGCTTCCATGCGGGCCAGCAGGGCCGCGTCACAAAGGCCGTCGCCCAGCGCTTCCCACGTTTTGACCTCGGCGCGTTCGCGGCCCTGGGCCGGAATCAGCTTGCCCACGGGCGACAGCGTGTCCAGGTATTCAACAATGACGCGCGAATCGAACATGGCTTCGGCGCCTTCCATGACCAGGCACGGCACCTTGCCCAGGGGATTGGATTCACTGATGGTCGTGTCTTGCGCCCAGACGTCTTCGGTGACGAACTGGTAGTCGAGTTTTTTCTCGGCCATGACGACGCGCACTTTGCGCACGTAGGGGCTGGCGGTGGATCCGATGAGTTTCATGGGTTGGACGGTATGGGGCGATCCCCGGACGTTGCATTCTAGCGAGGCTGCGGCCTTCGCTGCCTGACGACCCCGACCACCTCGAACCCGCCCCCCCACCCGTGGTGCGCCACCTACAATCGGCGCCATGAGCTTTTCCCCGATTTCTGCCCTGTCGCCGCTGGACGGCCGCTACGCCAGCCGCCTCGCCAGCCTGCGCCCCCTGATGAGCGAGCTGGGCTACATGCACCGCCGCGTCCAGGTCGAGGTGGCCTGGTTCATCGCCCTGAGCGACGCCGGGTTTGCCGAATTCAAGCCTCTTTCATCAGGAGCGCGCACTTACTTGCTGGGTTTGGTCAAGAATTTCTCGGAGGCCGATGGCCTGGCCATCAAGGAAATCGAGAAAACCACCAACCACGACGTGAAGGCCGTGGAGTACTGGCTCAAGTCGCGTTTTGAAGCCCGCCCCGAGCTGCAGCGCGTGGCGGAATTCGTGCACTTTGCCTGCACCAGCGAAGACATCAACAACACCAGCCATGCGCTGCAGCTCAAGGGCGCACGCGACGCCGTGGTGCTGCCCGGGCTGGACGCGCTGATCGCCAGGCTGCGCGAGATGGCCCAGGCCCATGCCGATGTGCCCATGCTCAGCCGCACCCACGGCCAGACGGCCAGCCCCACCACCGTGGGCAAGGAAATCGCCAACGTGCTGGTGCGCCTGGGCGCTGCGCGCGAAAAAATCGCCGCCGTCAGGCTCATGGGCAAGATGAACGGCGCCGTGGGCAACTACAACGCCCACCTGTCGGCCTGGCCCGACTTTGACTGGGAGGCCTTCAGCCGCAAGGTCATCGAAAGCCCCGAGCCACTGGGACTGGGCCTGAGCTTCCAGCCCTACAGCATCCAGATCGAACCCCACGACTACATGGCCGAACTGTTCGACGCCGTGGCCCGCGCCAACACCATCCTGATCGACTTTTCGCGCGATGTCTGGGGCTACGTGAGCCTGGGCTACTTCAAGCAGCGGCTCAAGGCGGGCGAAATCGGCTCGTCCACCATGCCACACAAGGTCAACCCCATCGATTTCGAAAACGCCGAAGGCAACCTCGGCCTGGCCAACGCGCTGTTGCGCCACCTGAGCGAAAAACTGCCCATCAGCCGCTGGCAGCGTGACCTGACCGACAGCACCGTGCTGCGCAACATGGGCGTGGCGCTGGGCTACGCCGCCCTGGCCTACCACTCGCTGGGCGTGGGCCTGGGCAAGCTGGAGCTGAATGAAGAAGCGCTGACCGCCGATCTGGACGCCGCCTGGGAGGTGCTGGCCGAGCCGATCCAGACCGTGATGCGCCGCTACGGCGTGCAGGGAGCGTATGAAAAGCTCAAGGAAGTCACGCGCGGCAAGACCGTGACGGCCGAGGCGCTGCACGGCCTGATTCGCTCGCTGGAAATTCCCCAGCCCGAAAAAGACCGCCTGCTGGCCCTCACGCCAGGGAGCTACACCGGCCTGGCCGCCGCGCTGGCGCGGCGGGCGTGAAATAGTGCCCCCACGTTCGCCCACTGCGTGTGGCTCTCTGCCCCCCGAGGGGGCTGGCCTTGCTTGGGAGCGGCCCGGCGCGGCGGTCGGGGGCCCCACGCTTGTCACTTCGTTTTGTGTGAAGGAGTTTGCGCATGAAACTCGCCATCCTCGACCGTGACGGCACGATCAACCAGGACAACTCGGACTTCATCAAGTCACCCGACGAATGGGTGGCGCTGCCGGGGGCGCTGGAGGCAATTGCGCGGCTCAATCATGCGGGCTGGCATGTGGTGGTGGCGTCCAACCAGTCGGGGCTGGGGCGTGGCCTGTTTGACGTGACCACGCTCAACGCGATTCACGCCAAGATGCACAAGGCGCTGGCTGCGGTGGGCGGCCGGGTGGACGCGGTGTTTTACTGCCCACACGCCGAAGAAGAAGGCTGTCATTGCCGCAAGCCGCGCCCGGGACTGTTCGAGCAGATCGGCGAGCGGTATGGCATTGAGCTCAAGTCGGCGCTGGTCGCGGGCGACCGGCTGCGCGACCTGCAGGCCGGTGTGGCCTGCGGTTGCGAGCCGCATTTTTTGCTCACGGGCAAGGGCGCGCAGTTTCGCGCCAGCGT
>JBGSNW010000265.1:0-4718 GCA_041739435.1 Burkholderiaceae bacterium | reverse complement strand
AGTTCGCGCTGCTGCACGCGCACCACGTCGGTGGGGGCCAGTTCGACCACGGTCTGGGCCTTGGCCGGCGTGGCGGCCAGTTGCTGCTGCGCCTTGCGGGCCTGCAGCGCACGCACCACGCTGAGCCCGATCAGGCCCACCACCAGGACCACCACCAACCAGCCAATCCAGCGTTTCATGTTTTTTTCTCGGGGATGGGCGTCGCCCCCGCCGCCGGGGGCAGGCAGACGCCGTGCAAAAGGGTTTCCATCTGGGCGGCCAGGTATTTTTCAGGCACCAGCAGGTGGGCCGCATCGACGCAGGCGCCCACCGAATGTTTCCAGATCATGAGGAAGATCATCGGCGCCAGTACGCAATACACCGTCTGGTTCGTGTCCATGGGGCGGAACTCGCCGCGGTCGATGCCACGCTGCAGGATGCGGCGCACCAGGTCTTGCCCGGGCACGACCACCTCTTGCTGGTAGAACGCCGCCAGCTCGGGGAAGTTGCGGGCCTCGCTCATCATCAGCTTGGTGATGCCCGAGGCGCGGGTGGCGCCCACGCGCTCCCACCATGCGGTCACGAAGTGGCGCAAAAGCGCCGGTGTGCTGCCTTCGTAACCGGCGAGTTCGTCGCTCCATTCCTGGAAACGGCCCGAAATGTTGGCCCGCACCACGGCTTTGAACAGGTCTTCCTTGGTCTGGAAGTACAGGAACAGCGTGCCCTTGGACACCCCGGCGCGCTTGGCCACTTCTTCGGCGTGGGTGGCGGCAAAGCCCTTTTCCACGAACAGGTCGAGCGCTGCGTCCAGCAGCTCGCCCGGGCGCGCTTCCTTGCGGCGTTCGCGCTTGGCGGTGACATCCGCCTTTTTGGCGCTGATGAATTGGGACAGGGACATCGGGTTAATGACTGATTGGTTAGTAATGTAACCACGCGGCACATCACCGTCAAGCCATGACCCCAGCCATGACCCCGGGCCGGGCTTGAGGACGTGACCTTACCCAGCGCCGGTTTCCGCCCGGGTGTCGGTTGGGTAAAACTGCGTAAAGATGAGGGGATTGAGCATGCGGAATGGCGGGCCCTCGTTCCGATCACGTGGGATTCGTTTCGTCGGACGGCTGATACAGGCCAGAAACAGTCGACGATGTGAGTATAACGCAAATTTGCACGATAACGTTCAATATGTTATCGTGCAAAATTGAAGTTATAGAAGATCAGCCTTGCCGACCCTCGCCACTGCCGTTGTGCGCTACCTCCAAGAGGTCCTGGGCATTCAAGCGTCAGGGGTGAAGCCGTGGGCGCGTGTCAACGAGCTGCCTTATTTCCTGCGCGATGCCTTTCAGTTCAGCGAACTGGAACTGCTGGGGCAGCCCGTTGTCCTGGCGATAGGGCGGGCCGACGCCGCGCAGTCCCTCCGCGAAGTCAGGACCTGGCTGGACAAGGTCAAGGCGCTGGCCGACCAGCCGACAGTCTATGTTACCGATGCACTGGCTTCTTATGACCGTCGGCGCTTGATCGAGCAAAAAGTCCCGTTCATCGTGCCAGGCAACCAACTCTATCTGCCGGATCTGGGCCTGGACTTGCGTGAATATTTTCGGCGGCGCGCTCCGGCCACGGAAGCGGCGTTGAGCCCATCCGCGCAAGCTGTGCTGATCACCGCCTTGCTGCGCCAGCCGTGGCAACCCGATTGGCAGCCTTCCAGGGTCGCGGCCGCGCTGGGCTACACGCCCATGACACTGTCGCGCGCGGTCAAGGAACTGACCGCGACGGGGCTGTGCGCCGCGCACACGGTCGGCCGCTCGCGCTGGTTGCGAATGGACCTCTCCCCGGAGCAGATATGGGAGCGTGCGAAGCCCGCACTGCGAACGCCGGTCAGGCGCTCGGTCTGGGTGGTAGCCCACGAGACCGCGGCACACCGGCCCAGCCGCCTCGCGGGTCTGAGTGCGCTGGCGCGCTATTCGATGCTGACCGAGCCACAATGGCCTGTGTATGCGTTGACTGCCGCCGAATGGAAGGCTGCGACGGATGCCGGCGTTCGCGAGTTGCCTGAGCCGCAAGCGGGCGCTCAAGAGTGGCAGCTGTGGAACTACAGCCCGGCGTTGATGCCGGACGCCACCACAGTGGACCTGCTCTCGCTGACGCTCAGCCTGCAAGAAAACGCCGACGACCGA
This sequence comes from Burkholderiaceae bacterium, assembly GCA_041739435.1. GTDB lineage: Bacteria > Pseudomonadota > Gammaproteobacteria > Burkholderiales > Burkholderiaceae_C > PHCI01. The sequence goes on along the minus strand of JBGSNW010000265.1, from coordinate 2,568 downwards.
ATCCAGCTCGCACTGGACGAGCTGAAAGGACGGTTCCCATGGTGAGAGGGTTGGGCATTTTTCAGGAACAGTTTGCGGCATACGCCGATCAATACGTCCTGATTGGCGGCACGGCCGCGAGCCTGACGATGGAGGAGGCCGGACTGGAATTCCGCGCCACCAAAGACCTGGACATCGTCCTGCATGTGGAAGCCCTGACCCCGGCATTTGGCGAGGCCTTTTGGAAATTCGTCGAGGACGGCGGCTATGAAATCCGCCAGGCCAGCGATACCGGAAAACCCATCTTTTACCGGTTCCAGAAACCCGCTGACGATCGCTACCCGGCGATGGTCGAACTGTTCGCGCGCGCTCCCGACGGGCTGCAACCGGCCGAAGGCAGTCAGCTGACACCGATACCACTGGACGAAGCCGTCTCCAGCTTGTCCGCCATCCTGCTGGACGAGGTCTACTACACCTTCATCATGGCGGGCCGCCGCGAAGTCGACGGCCTGCCCTGGGTCGGCGAAGACCGCCTGATTCCGCTCAAGGCCATTGCGTGGCTGGAACTGACGGCGCGAAAAGAGCAGGGCGCCAAGGTCGATTCCAAGGACGTGCGCAAGCACCTCAACGATGTGCTGCGCCTGTCACAACTGCTGGTGCCCGCCACGCGCATTGCGGTCGACAAAAAGATCGGTGACGACATGACGCGTTTTCTTGTTGCCATCGCGGCCGACCCCTCCATTGACCCGAAAGCGCTGCAGCTTGGCAACGTTTCCGTCGGCGAACTGGTGGCCCGCATCGCCCAGGCGTATGAGATTCAACTGCCTGCGCAGGAGGCGGGATGACGGTCGGCCGAGTCAGCCGCACCTGATCCGCAACTCCCTGGACCGCGCCCGGCCCCCGCGCCAGGCATTCAATAGCCATCAGAACAGTCCTAAATCAATAGCTAACAATCACCATCCGACGAGGGCTAACGGCACTTTTTATCAATAAAATGCCTGCAGACCGGTCTGCGCGCGCCCGAGGATGAGGGCGTGCACGTCGTGTGTGCCTTCGTAGGTGTTGACGGTTTCCAGGTTGATCATGTGGCGGATGACGTGGTATTCGTCGTGGATGCCGTTGCCGCCATGCATGTCGCGCGCCATGCGGGCCACGTCCAGCGCCTTGCCGCAGCTGTTGCGCTTGATCAGGCTGATCATCTCGGGCACCGATTTGCCTTCGTCCATGAGCCGACCCACGCGCAGGCAGCCCTGCAGGCCCAGCGTGATTTCGGTCTGCATGTCGGCCAGCTTTTTCTGGATCAGCTGGTTGGCGGCCAGCGGGCGGTCAAACTGCTTGCGGTCCAGCGTGTACTGGCGGGCGCGGAACCAGCAGTCCTCGGCCGCGCCCAGGGCGCCCCAGGCGATGCCGTAGCGCGCCTTGTTGAGGCAGCCGAACGGCCCCTTGAGGCCCGAGACGTTGGGCAGCAGGTTGGCTTCGGGCACGAACACGCCGTCCATGACGATCTCGCCGGTGATGCTGGCGCGCAGGCTCATCTTGCCTTCGATCTTGGGGGCGCTCAGGCCTTTCATGCCTTTTTCGAGGATGAAGCCGCGGATGCTTTCCTGCCCACCCGTTTTGCCGTCGGGGTCGGCCAGCTTGGCCCAGACCACGAACACGTCGGCAATGGGTGCGTTGGTGATCCACATCTTGGCGCCGTTGAGCAGGTAGCCGCCGTCCACCGGCCTGGCGCGCGTGATCATGCTGGCCGGGTCGGAGCCGTGGTTGGGCTCGGTCAGGCCGAAGCAGCCCACCCACTCGCCGGTGGCCAGCTTGGGCAGGTATTTCTGGCGCTGGGCCTCGGAGCCGTATTCGTGGATCGGGTGCATCACCAGGGAGCTTTGCACGCTGACGGCGCTGCGGTAGCCGCTGTCCACGCGCTCGACTTCGCGGGCGATCAGGCCGTAGGCCACGTAGCTCAGTCCGGCGCAGCCGTAGCCCTCGATCGTGGAGCCCAGAAACCCCATGGCGCCGGCTTCGTTCATGATTTCGCGGTCGAACTTTTCGTGGCGCGCGGCCATGAGCACCCGGGGCTGCAGCTTTTCCTGGCAGAAGGTGTGGGCGGCTTCCTGAATGGCGCGCTCGTCGTCGCTGAGCTGTTCGGACAGCAGGAAGGGGTCGGCCCAGTTGAATTTGGCTTTCATCGTTGGTCTCCGGATTGAAATGGCACTGCCCGCGATTGTTCGGCATTCAACAATAGTTGTCTAATATCGTATGCCAATACAGCGATATGTTTGATTGATACATGGAATTCCGACACCTGCGTTATTTTCTGGTGCTGGCCGAAGAGTTGCACTTTGGCCGTGCGGCGCAGCGCCTGGCGATCTCGCAGCCACCGCTGTCCATGAACCTGCAGCAGCTCGAAGCCTCGGTGGGTGCCCGCCTGCTGGAGCGCACCCGCGCTCGTTGGTCAGGACGCGGTCGTCATCAGCCTCGGAAACTCCCAAAACCCATTTGCGCTTCTGTTAGGGGGGGCGGACGACTCCGCGCGATGTCTGCGAGGTCGGTACGCGGAATATTCTGTCAGCCTTGCCAAAGGATCGGGACATC
>JBGSNW010000264.1:0-2697 GCA_041739435.1 Burkholderiaceae bacterium | reverse complement strand
CGCGACGTGGACAGCGGCGGCCAGGTGCGGCACCTGGTGGCGCACCGGCTGACCGACCTCACGCCCCTGCTCGGGCGGCTGGGGCAACTGGGGCTGCGCAGCCGGGATTTTCATTGAACCGAAGCGGGTGTTTTCATCGTGACCGGAAAAGACCATTCGCGGCAAATGCGTTCGGGCTGATCGCCGTTGAGGGGTTCGCCCGTTAAACCGCAGTGGGCCGAGGAAGCACTCTCGCCTGCTTGGAAGTGCGCGCATTGTTGGCAGACACCGAAAGGACGCTGGTGGTTGAGCCGTTGCAGTTGCGTCAAGACGCCACGCAATGCCAGTTCGGTGGCTGGTGCGTCGGGGGTCCCATTTTGCAGAGCTTGGTCGAGCTGCTGCATCCACGTGTCCTGCATGAGTTGGGTGGCCTGCGGTGTCAATTGCAGATGCACACGTCGGCCGTGACGAGCATCTGCCGCCTTGGTGATGAGGCCGCGACGCTCCAGCACGGCGATCGTTTGCGACACCGTTCCCCGGGTCAGCCCGAAATATTCAGCGATCGCAATGGGCAGATCGCTGTAGCGGTTGGCGCGACCCAGATAGCCCAGCACCAGCAGATGGATCGGCAGCAAACCGTGCCGGGCAGCGTCGTCCCGTACGGTCTGGTTGATCAGGGTGCTCAAGCGTTCCAGCAACAGCGACAAGGTGTTCATGGCATTAATGTATTTGCTCGATGCATTGTTTGACAAGAATGATGGATCACCATTAAACTCATAATGCATCGACTCGATGCATAAATTGTCTCAACTGGAGAACTTGCGATGAAATCAATCACTCTTTTGTCTTTGGTGGCCTTTAGCGTCGTCGCATGGGCCGGCCCGAAGGATGTGCCGTATCCACAGGGGTACCGAAACTGGCACCACGTCAAGAGCATGGTGATCGAACAGGGGCATCCGCTGCATGGGGCGTTCGGTGGAATCCATCACCTTTATGCCAACCCCAAGGCGATGCAGGGCTATCGAAGCGGAAAATTCCCGGATGGCTCGGTCATCGTGTTCGATTTGCTGGAGGCCCAGCGTGCGGATGGCGCGGTGACGGAAGGCGCGCGCAAGGTGGCAGGCGTGATGCACAAAAACGCCAGGAAATATGCTGACACCGGGGGCTGGGGCTTTGAGGGCTTTGGTGGCGGCGACCCGAATCAACGCGTGGTTGGTGACCAGGCGGCGCAGGCTTGTTTTGGTTGCCACATGCCACAAAAGGGCAGCGATTTTGTCTTCAGCACCCTGCGCGACAAACGCTGAGCCCGTGATGCAGCACGGGACATCGGCGCCACCCTGGCGCTGCAGCCAGTGGTTCAACGTCGCGGGTGAGGCTCCCTCATTGCTGCACCTGCGCGGCAAAGTGGTTGTTCTGCACGCCTTCCAGATGTTGTGCCCGGCCTGCGTGGCGCACGGCGTGCCGCTGGCCGAGCAAATTCATCGCACGGCGGATGCAAAAGACCTGGCGGTCGTGGGGCTGCACACCGTTTTCGAGCACCACGCGGCGATGACACCCGTGGCACTCGAAGCCTACCTGCACGAATACCGCATCACGCATCCCGTGGGCGTGGACGTGCATGTGCCAGGGCAGGCCATCCCCGCCACCATGGCAGCCTATGCGATGCGTGGCACGCCCACGCTGCTGGTGATCGACCGCGTGGGCCGCATCCGCCAGCATTTGTTCGGGCCAGTGGAGCCACTGGCGTTGGGCATGTTGCTCGGCGGGCTCATTGCCGAGTCGGCAGATGCGCCGATGTGACGCTGCACCAGAAAACCGGCCACCCGTGCTGTCCGGGTGGCTGGTTCATTCAGTTCACTTCAGCACGTCGCCAATGCACAGGTACTTGATCTCGACGTAGTCGTCCATGCCGTGGTGTGAGCCCTCGCGCCCCAGGCCCGACTGCTTGACGCCGCCGAACGGCACGTGTTCGGTGGCGATGATGCCCACGTTGATGCCGACCATGCCGTACTCGAGCGCCTCGCTCACGCGGAAGATGCGGCCCACGTCGCGGCTGTAGAAGTAGCTGGCCAGGCCGAATTCGGTGTTGTTCGCGGCGTCAATGGCTTCCTGTTCGGTTTTGAAACGGAACACCGGCGCGAACGGGCCAAAGGTTTCTTCGCGGGCGCACAGCATGTCGGCCGTGGCTTCGGCGATCACGGTGGGCTCGAAGAACTGGCCTTGCAGTTTGTTGCCGCCGGCCAGCACCTTGCCGCCCTTGGCCACGGCGTCGGCCACGTGGCGCTGCACCTTTTCGACGGCGGCGTCCTCGATCAGCGGGCCCTGCACCACGCCGTCCTCGAAGCCGTTGCCGACCTTCAGCGCCTTGACCTTGGCCGCAAACTTGGCCACGAATGCGTCGTACACGCCGTCCTGCACATACAGGCGGTTGGCGCACACACAGGTCTGGCCGGCGTTGCGGTACTTGCTGGCCATGGCGCCTTCGACGGCCGAATCGATGTCGGCGTCGTCAAACACGATGAAGGGGGCATTGCCGCCGAGTTCGAGCGACAGCTTCTTGACGGTGGGCGCGCTTTGCGCCATGAGGATGCGGCCGACCTCGGTGGAGCCGGTGAAGCTGATGTGGCGCACCACGTCGCTGGCGCACAGCACCTTGCCGATGGCAATGCTGTTGGCGCCGTCGGCCACCAGCATGTTCAGCACGCCGGGCGGCAGGCC
>JBGSNW010000352.1:0-1515 GCA_041739435.1 Burkholderiaceae bacterium | reverse complement strand
GCGAAGTGAGTTTGCCTGAGATGTAGCCTGGGTATTACCTTCAAGGGCGCTTCCCTTCAACCACGCGGCCACGGCCGCCGAAGCACCATCCTTGAAGTATGCTGCTGCGCCAACTTCAACTGCCGCGCGCGCACTCTGCTGCTGAGCGAGGAAGTTTCCGTAGACAAGGAGCACAAGAGCCGGGACTAGCAGGAGCTTTTTCATTTGGGCGAGTGGGAGTGAAGGTTGGAATGTGATGCCTAACCAGTCATGAGTGGGGCCACTCGCCCCCGAGCATGAAAGCCCGGAGCCGGTGCAACATATGAGGTGGCTCGCAGGGGCGATGAGGTTGCATTACGAATGAAGGCCCGACCCCGTTGCCTAACCGGACCTGCACCGAGCTGGCTCGTACCCCCGACTGTTGCGCTGCGCGGCCCATTGCCGTGGGCGGTGCGGCAGCACGAACGGTAAAGAGGCCCGAATCGGTTTCGATTCGAGGAGTCTTCCAGCTCACCGGTTTGTCGGATCGCCGCGTATGCGGTGCCCCGGCGGACCGGCTCAAGGTGACGCCCCTGCGTGCCATCGTGCACTTTACCTACAGGAGCATCGTCATGGAAGGCCTGTCCCCCTTGCACCGGCGCGTGGCCGGTATCGATGTGCACCGCATGCTGCATGTGGTCACCGTGTTGATCGAGCAGCCCGACGGCTCGATCGACAAACACAGTCGGGAGTTCGGTGGCTTCAAGCGCGACTGCCGCGCCCTGGCCCAGTGGCTGACCGAGTTGCAGGTACAGCTGGTGGTCATGGAAAGCACCGGCATCTATTGGAAGAGCGTGTTCTCGCACCTTGAGAACGCGGGCATCACGGCCTGGGTGGTCAACGCGCACTTCATCAAGCATGTGCCCGGGCGCAAGACGGACATGCTGGATTCCGAGTGGCTGGCCGTGCTGGCCCGCTTCGGCCTGGTGCGCGGCAGCTTCATCCCCCCGAAGGACTTGCGCGAACTTCGCCTGGTCTCGCGCTACCGGCGCAAGCTGGGTGCGATGTGCAGCAGCCAGATCAACCGGCTGCACAAGATGCTCGACGACGCGGGCATCAAGCTCGGCGCGGTCGTCAGCGACATCCACGGTGTGTCGGCCCGCGCCATGGTGCGCGGACTGATCGAGGGTCAGTCCGAGGCCGCCCTGCTGGCGCATGCGCGCGGCGCCCTCAAGCGCAAGACCGAGGCACTGGCGGCCAGCCTGGACGGCGACTTGAGCGAGCGCCACCTGTTCGTCCTGCGCCACTTGAGCGACAGCATCGACACGCTGCAGCGCCAGCTCGCCGAGATCGACGCGTACCTGATGGCCGCCATGAAGCCCTACGCCTGGGCGCACGGCCTGCTGCAGACCCTCCCCGGCATCGACGAGACCGCCGCCGCGCTGATCCTCATCGAGATCGGCGACGACATGGCCCGCTTCGGCTCGCCCGAGCGACTGGCCTGCTGGGCCGCCTTGAGCCCGGGCAACGACGAGAGCGCGGGCAAGCGCAAGTCCG
>JBGSNW010000341.1:0-7959 GCA_041739435.1 Burkholderiaceae bacterium | reverse complement strand
CCTGGGAGCAGGGGCTGGAGGCCGAGGCACTGGAACTGCTGGCCGCCGGCCGTCACGACGTGTGGGACGCGCTCACACGCCGCTTTGAATCGCGGCTGATCCTCACCGCCCTGGGCAACACCCGCGGGCGCCGCATCGAGGCGGCACAAAAACTGGGCATCGGGCGCAACACCATCACGCGCAAGATTCAGGAGCTGGGTTTGGAATAAAAAGTGGCATTAGCCCTCGTCGGATGGTTATTGTTTGCTATTAAACATATAGTATCTAGAGGTGCGGATATCGAACCAGTCCCGTTCGTTCGTTCAGGCTGCGGTTTGGTCAACTGGCTTATCGCATCGGCACCATGGATGGCAAACACGTTCTTTGCTAAATCGATTCCCACCGTTACGATGATCGCGATTTCCCCTTTCAGATGAGTTTATGAAAAGTTCGACCTCTCCATCGTGGCATTCAGTTGTCTTAAACCGCAACCCTGACGGCTCGCAGCTCGCCTGGGACGGGGAAGTTCCTATCGCTCGTTGGGCACAATAGGTTATCCCGATGGCAATACCTGCAGAACGCAGTTTCCCTGGTGGCTCAAAGTCGAGAGTCAACCGTGCTGGCGAGAATGTTCGGAAGGGCACTGCGACTGCCGAAGACCTCCTCGTCATTGACGAATGGCGGGCAGCGCACCGTGGAGTTCTGAACACGTTCCAAGCTATTCTCCGAGGTCGCACTCGCGGTACCGCCATTTCAGTCGCTCAGCGCCACAAGCGTAAGCGCACGATCTTCGACAAGCTTCTTAGGTTCCCCGGCATGCTGCTTGCGCGCATGGACGATGTCGCAGGCTGCCGATTGATCTTCAAGCGTCAGAAGGACCTGTACGCCTTTCGCGAGGACTTTCAAAAAGCCCGCTTCAATCACAAGCGTCGAAATGACCTGGGCAAGTACGACTACATAAAGAACCCGAAGGAAACGGGTTACCGCGGAGTTCATGACATTTACGAGTACGACGTCAATTCCGACGTAGGCAAGAAGCTCGCGGGGCTGAACCTTGAAATTCAGTACCGCACTCTCGTTCAACACGCTTGGGCAACAGCGGTCGAGGTCATTGGCTTCATCACAGAAAGTCAACCGAAATTCCAGCAAGGCGACAAGCGGTACGAAGACGCTATGGCACTTGCGAGTGAAATTCTCGCCCGTGCGCACGAAGGGCAAACCGGACCGTTTCCTGACATGCCCGATCGCGATCTCGTTTCGAACTTTCTTGCAAGCGACCGACAACTTGGGTTGCTCAAGATGCTCCGCGGACTGAACGCCGCGAATCGCGACGTGTCAGACAAGCGAAATGCCATCTTGATATTTTCAGGAACAGGTGAGCTCGAAGTTCGAACCTTTCGAGATGCGCCAGACGCTCTTCGTGCATTGTTCGATCTCGAGAAACAGTTTCCAGACCGAGATATTGTGCTCGTTCGAGCCGATACAAGTGAAGAGGTGCGACTTGCGTTTCGAAACTACTTCTCCGATGCGAGGGACTTTATTCGACTATTGGACGACGGTTGCACTAAGCTCACGGCTGCGAAGCAGCTCAGTCGCAAGCGTTCAGCATCTACCCCGTCGGCGCAACGCGGTCCGAAATGACGCTGTCCCCCCTCATTTCGGTGGACTGCCTTCGGTAGTCGCTGAACGAAGGTTACATCTTTGTCATAGGCAAATCCGCCGTGATTGATCAGGAGTTCGATCGGAGCGCTCTGGACGCCCGCATTCGCAACGACGAACCGGCGCCAGCGCAAACGGGGTGCTCTTTGGCTTGAAGTCATTACGTTTTGTATATACACTTTCCGCATGGAGTTCACTTGGTCGGAAACGAAACGTGTAGCGAACATCAAAGCGCATGGTCTTGACTTTGTGGATGCAGTCAGCGTTTTTGAGGGCGTGACGTTCACTTTCGAGGATGACCGTTTCGCCTACGGCGAGCAACGCTTCGTTACGCTGGGCTTGCTCGCTGGCATCACTGTTTCAGTCGTACATACGGAGAATGAACATGAAATCCGCGTCATCTCGTTCCGCAAAGCTACCAAGCGCGAGTCGCAAATCTACTTCGATGAAATCCAAAACTGATTGGGAACGCCTGTCGTCCGGTGCGGGTGATGTGAAGCCAACACCTGAACATCCGGAGGCGGACGTCAAACATATTGTTCGCGGCCTGGTTCGCAAAGGTTTGAAGCCATTGCCTTCCAAGGCATCCATTTCGCTGCGAGTGGATCAGGATGTACTCGAATGGTTCAAGGCGCAAGGGTCTGGCTATCAAACGCGCATCAATACAGTTCTGCGGGCGTTCCGTGATGCTTCGGTTTGACTGGTAAAGCGCCGCCATCCCGTCTTGCGGGTCAGTTCAGCTCCAAGACCACCGGCGCATGGTCGCTGGGCCGTTCGTTCTTGCGCGGTGCCTTGTCGATGGTGCAGCCACGCACCTGCGGCCGCAGGGCTGCGCTCACCAGAATGTGGTCGATGCGCAGCCCGCGGTTGCGGCGGAAGGCGAATTCCCGATAGTCCCACCACGAATAGCTTTTCTCGGGCTGCTCGAACAGCCGGTAGGCGTCGTGCAGGCCAAGGTCGGTCAGCGAGCGCAGCTGCGCTCGCTCTTCTGCGGTGCAATGGATGGTGCCAGCCAGCGCCACCGGGTCCCACACATCCCGGTCGTCGAAGGTGATGTTGTAGTCGCCCATGAGCACCAGCCGGGGGTGTGTGGCCAGTTCGGCGCGCACCCATTCGCGCAGCGCGTCGAGCCAGGCCATCTTGTAGGCAAATTTGTCCGATCCGGGTGCCTGCCCGTTGGGGAAATAGGCGCCGATCACGCGCACGCCGTCCACCGTGGCGCACAGCACGCGGGCCATGTCGTCGGCAAAACCGGGGATGTTGCGAACCACGTCGCGGGCCGGCGTGCGGCTCAGCAGGGCCACGCCGTTGTAGGTTTTCTGGCCAAAAAACTGCACCTGGTAGCCCGCAGCCTCGATCTCGGCACGCGGGAATTTTTCGTCCACGGTCTTGGTTTCCTGGAGGGCCAGCACGTCCACGGGCGCGTCGGCGGGCTGCGCCGCCAGCCAGTCCAGCACCTGCGGCAGGCGTACGCTGAGGGAGTTGACGTTCCAGGTTGCGAGTTTCATAAGAAATAGGCCTTTATCCCCCGCCAATTGGTGATAGTTTGCTACTAAAAATGAATTATTTGACACCCTGGGGCGGTGCCGTCCGATGCAGCGTCACCAGGCTGTAGGGCACGCCGCCGGCCGACACATGCCGCTCGCGCGCGGTTTCGGTCCAGGTGGTGTCAAAGGCGGGCGCGAACGCATCGCCTTCGTGGTCGGTGTCAATCTCGGTCACCACGGCGCTGGCGGCCAGGGGCAGCGCGGCACGGTAGATTTCGGCGCCACCGATCACCCACACGTCGGGCGCGGGCTCGCACAAGGCCATGGCCTGCGCGATGGAGGTGGCGCGCACGGCGCCCTCGGCCTGCCAGTCGGGGTTGCGGGTGACGACGATGTTGCGCCGCCCCGGCAGTGGCCGGAATTTTGGCGGCAGCGACTCCCAGGTCTTGCGTCCCATGACCACCGGGCAGCCGAGCGTGGTGCGCTTGAAGTGCGCCAGGTCTTCCGGCAGGTGCCAGGGAAGGGTGCCGTTGCGGCCGATCACGCCGTTGCGGGCGCGGGCAAAGATCAGGTGAAGCTTCATGCGGGTTTCCGGGTGGGCAGCAGCACGGCGGCGATGGCGGCCATCACGAACACGATGGCCAGGTAATCGTGCCAGTTGGGCCATTCTCCAACAATCAGCGTGGCGCCGAGCGTGCCGATCAGCGGCACGGCCATGATGCTCATCGCGCTGGTGGCGGGGGGCAGGTCGCGCGCCAGGCCAAACCAGATGATCTGGGCAAAGCCATAGTTGATGAGCACGCCATAGGCCAGGCTCAGCCACATGACGCCGCTGAAGCGCAGCGTGGGCACCGGCTCGCTGGCGAAGGCAATGCCCCACAGGCACGCGGCCGACAGGGCCATCATCCAGACCGTCAGCGCTTCGACCGGCAGGGTGATCTTGGTGCGGCGCATCATCAGGGTGCCGACGGCCCAGCACAACGCGCCCAGCTCCATCCACACGATGCCCAGCGGCCGCCCGGTCAACGCCATCAGTTCGTCGGACACCAGCAGCGCCACCGTGGCCGCCACCGCCGCCGCGGCAAAGGCGGCCCGCCGTGTGAGCCGCTCGCGAAAGACGAGTGCGCCCAGCAGCACCGTCCAGATCGGCATGGTGAAGCCCAGAATGGCGGCGCGGCCCGAGGCCAGCTCTTTCACGCCCAGGATGGAAAACCAGTGCCAGCCCAGCATGTTGGGTGCGCCCAGCGTGACGATGGTGCGCCATTCCGAGGCCACCGGCCGCAGCCGCACGCCGCGCAGGTGGTAAAAAAAAAAGAGCCAGAGCGCGCCGCCCGTCATGGTGATGGCGCGAAAGTACAGCGGCGTGACCTCGCGCAGCGAGAGCTTCATCATGGGCCAGTTGATGCCCCACATGAAGGTGAGGGCAACCAGCGCCCAGAGCTGGCGGCGGGTGACCACGGCGCGGGTCAGACCGCCACCGGGGCCTTGATGGCGCCGTGGCACTGGTAGTCGAGCACCTCGAAGTCTTCGTAAGCGTAGTCGAAGAGGGACGCCGGCCGGCGCTTGATGTTCAGCGTGGGGTAGGGAAACGGCGTGCGCGAAAGCTGCAGTTCCACCTGTTCGTGGTGGTTGCTGTAGATGTGGCAGTCGCCGCCAGTCCAGATGAAGTCGCCCACCGCCAGGTCGCACTGCTGCGCCACCATGTGGGTGAGCAGCGCATAGCTGGCAATGTTGAAGGGCACGCCCAGGAAGATGTCGGCGCTGCGCTGGTAGAGCTGGCACGAGAGCCGGGCCGGTCCGGAGTCGGTCGAAGGAGCCACGTAGAACTGGAAGAACGCGTGGCATGGCATCAGCGCCATCTTGGAAAGCTCGGCCACGTTCCAGGCGCTCACGATGATGCGGCGCGAATCCGGGTTGGTCTTGAGGGTGTGGATCACGTCGGCGATCTGGTCGATGTGCCCGCCATCGGGCGTGGGCCAGCTGCGCCACTGCACGCCGTAGACGGGGCCGAGGTCGCCGTCCGCGCGCGCCCATTCGTCCCAGATGGTGCAGCCGCGCTCCTGCAGCCATTTCACGTTGCTGTCGCCCCGCAAGAACCAGAGCAGCTCGACGATGATGGCCTTGAGGAACACCTTCTTGGTGGTCACCAGCGGAAACCCTTCGTTCAGGTCAAAGCGCATCTGGTGCCCGAACACGCTTCGGGTGCCGGTGCCGGTGCGGTCGGTCTTGGGCGCGCCGGTGGTGTACACATGGCGCATGAAGTCTTCGTATTGGGAGCGGACGGGGCGGGAGGGCATGTCAATATCCTCCAAACAAGGTGTCCAGGGCCTGTTGGACGATGGCCTGGTGTTGCGAAAGATTGGTCACGGGACGGTGCAACTCGGCGCCAGGAATGGCTCCCAGCGCGGCGGTGTTCAACACGACAGGTTTTCCCTGAACCAGTATTTCAGGGTTGAGATCGCGCACCGGCCCGCGAAACCTGGCCGCTGCGTGCAGGGGGATCACCACCCGCGTCTCGACTTCGACAAATGTGTTTTGCACATCGAGGAAGTAGGGCACAGTCACCCGCTCATCGCGGTCCGGGTTGGCGTACACGTCGAACCTTGCCATGGGCTCAGGCGGTTTTCTGCTTGGCTGCAACGGTCTTGCCATCACCCAAGCCGCGGCCAAAGTTGCGGTACTTGGCAAGCGGCAGCCCCTCGCTGCGAATGCGCTCGTTGTACGCGGTGAAGGCTTCCCGGTTGTCATTCCGCCACTTTTCCCAATAGCGGCGCTTGACCTCTTCGGCCAGCAATGCATTCACCGTTTGGGAAATATTCATGCCCATGGCCCTGGCGGCTTCGAGCACACCGGCGTTGAGCGAAAGATTGGTGGCTTTTTTGGGAGCTTTGTCGAACTGGAGCATCGGAACTCTCCACAGGGTGATGTGCAGATTATATGCGCATGATTCATGCGTTGAAGGCGCTTGTGACCCACGCGTGCCTGCCAGGCCACAAGTCAGCCACCCCACAGAAGTTTGGCCGCGATGCCCCACATGGTGATGCCGATGATGAACTCCAGAACCTTCCACGTCACAGGCTTCTGGAACAGCGGGCGCAGCAGGCGTGCGCCGTAACCCAGGGTAAAGAAAAACAGGAAGGATGCCGTGACGGCGCCCGCGGAAAATTCGTGTGCGCGCCCCGGGAACTGCGTCGACAGCGAGCCCAGGAGAATGACGGTGTCGAGGTAAACGTGCGGGTTGAGGAAGGTCAGGGCCAGGCAGGTGGTGAGCGTTTTCCACAGCGGGGGCTCATTTCCGGCGCTCGGCACCAGGGTGGCCGAAGAGCGCAGTGCAGCGAGGAAGCTGCGTGCCCCGTACCACAGCAAAAAAACGGCACCCGCATAGCGACTGGCCGTGGTGACCCATGTCAACCGGGTGACCACCACATGAAACCCCGAAACACCCCCCACGATCAGCAACGCATCCGACACGGCGCAAACCAGGCAGACCCACAGCACATGGTGACCTCGGAGCCCCTGTTTGAGCACGAACGCATTCTGTGAGCCGATGGCCAGAATCAGGGACAGGCCGACCGCGAATCCATAAAGCGAAGGGTGCATGGGCGAACGGACTGCCGACCCTCTCAGCCCCGAACCACCCGCCCGGGGTTCATGATGCCTTGTGGGTCCAGTGCCTGCTTGATGGCGCGCATCATGTTCAGCGCCACGGGCGACTTGTAGTGCGGCAGCTTGTCCACCTTGAGGCTGCCGATGCCGTGTTCGGCCGAGATCGAGCCGCCGAAGGCCTGTACCGAGTCGAACACCAGCGTGTTCACCTGCGCTTCACGGTCGCGCAGAAAGGCGGCGGCGTCGCCGCCTTCGGGGGCCTGCACGTTGTAGTGCAGGTTGCCGTCGCCCAGGTGCCCGAAGTTCACCAGTCGCACGCCCGGGATTTCCCGCTGCAGCAGGGCGTCGGTGGTGGCGCAGAACGCCGGGATGCGCGACACGGGGATGGAGATGTCGTGCTTGATGTTCAGGCCTTCCTCGGCCTGCGCCATCGGAATGCTCTCGCGGATGTGCCAGAGCTGGCGTGCCTGGGCCAGGTTCTCGGCCACCACGGCGTCGGTGGCGCAGCCCTGCGACAAGGCCAGTTCCAGCAGGCGCTCGAACTGCGCGCGGGCATGGGATTCGGATTCGTGGTCGGAGTTTTCGATCAGAACACAATACGGCGCCGCCGCGTCACCGAGGAAGGGCACGCGCAACTTCGGCATGTGCCGGCCGACCAGGCCGAGCGCGAACTGGCCCATGACTTCAAACCCCGTGAGCCCCGCGCCCAGGTGCGTGTGGGCCAGGCCCAGCAGCGCCACGGCCGCGTCCAGCGACGGCAGCGCGGCCCATGCGGTGAGGCGCACGGTCGGCCGGGGATAGAGTTTCATGGTCGCGGCGGTGATGATGCCCAGCGTGCCTTCGCTGCCGATGAACAGGTCGCGCAGGTCGTAGCCGGTGTTGTCCTTGCGCAGTCCGCTCAGCCCGTTCCACACCTCGCCCTGCGCGGTGACCACCTCCAGGCCCAGGCACAGGTCACGCGTGTTGCCATAGCGCACCACCTGCGTGCCACCGGCATTGGTGCCCAGATTGCCGCCGATGGTGCAACTGCCTTCAGCCGCCAGGCTCAGCGGGAACAGGTAGCCTGCGCGGTCCGCGGCCTCCTGCAGGTTTTGCAGCACGCACCCGGCTTCCACGGTGACGGTCAGGTTGGCGCCGTCCACGGTGCGCACGGCGTTCATGCGCTGCAGGCTCAGCACCACCTGCCGGCCGCTGGCGTCGGGCACGGCGCCCACCACCATGCTGGTGT
>JBGSNW010000319.1:0-3287 GCA_041739435.1 Burkholderiaceae bacterium | reverse complement strand
CGCGGCAGCACGCCGTTGCGGATTTCGATCGGGCGCACGGTGCGCGTGTCGCGGCCGTCAATGCGCGGCTCGCCGGCCAGAATCTGGCCGCGCACGAGCTTGGCCTCGATGTCGAACAGCATGCTCTCGACCTTGACGGCGTCGAACTCGACGCCGTCGTCCTTCAGGCCGGCCATCACGGCAGCGTAGGCTTCGCGGCAAGCCTGGGTGCGTGCCTGCTTGTTGCGGATCTGGTAGGCGGCAGCGAGCCGGGTTTCGGCCAGCGCAACCACCTTGGCGATCAGCGGCTCGTCGCGGGCCGGCGCCTGCCAGTCCCACACGGGCTTGCCGGCATCGCGCACCAGTTCATGGATGGCGTTGATGGCGACATTGCCCTGCGCGTGGCCAAACACCACGGCGCCCAGCATGATTTCCTCGGACAGCTGGCTGGCTTCGGATTCGACCATCAGCACGGCCGCTTCGGTGCCGGCAACGACCAGATCCATCTGGCTGTCAAGCAGCTGCGTCTGGCCGGGGTTGAGCACGTATTCGCCGTTGACGTAACCCACGCGCGCGGCACCGATCGGGCCGTTGAACGGGATGCCACTGATCGACAGCGCCGCGCTGGTGGCAATCATGGCGGCAATGTCGGCCTGCACCTCGGGGTTGAGGCTCAGCACATGAACGATGACCTGCGTCTCGTTGTAGAAACCTTCGGGGAACAGCGGGCGGATCGGACGGTCGATCAGGCGGCAGGTCAGGGTTTCGAGTTCGCTGGGACGGCCTTCACGCTTGAAAAAGCTGCCCGGAATCTTGCCCGCGGCGTAGGCTTTTTCAGTGTAGTCCACGGTCAGCGGGAAAAAATCCTGACCCGGCTTGGCCGACTTGGACGCCACCACGGTGGCCAGCACCACGGTGCCATCGATGTTGACGATCACGGCGCCGCCTGCCTGGCGGGCGATCTCGCCGGTTTCCATGACGACGGTCTTGTCGCCCCACTGGAAGGTCTTGGTGACTTTGTTGAAAATGCTCATGTCGTGTCTCTCGTTGACGGCGGCCTGTGCGGCGGCCGAGGCTTTCACAAACGCGCTTGAGGCAGCGCGCGGGGCCCGGAGCCTGGCAGTCGAATCACGATGCCATTCCAGAAGAGATCGGTGCAAACCTGTTTTCAGCCTGGAAAACCGGCAATTTCTTCTGGAATGACACAGCGCGTGTTCGCTGTTGCAGCCTCCGAAGTGACAAACGCCTGAGCTAGTTGCGCTAACTCAGGCGTTCGTTCATTCAAATCCGTTTACTTGCGCAGGCCAAGTTTGGCGATCAGGGCGGTGTAACGGCTGGCGTCCTTGGACTTCAGGTAGTCGAGCAACTTGCGGCGGCGGCTCACCATGCGCAGCAGGCCCCGGCGGCCATGATGGTCCTTGGCGTGGGTCTTGAAGTGGGGGGTCAGCTCGTTGATGCGGGCGGTCAGCAGTGCCACTTGCACTTCCGGACTGCCGGTGTCGCCGGGCTGGCGGGCATTGGCCTGGACAACCTCGGCCTTGTTCAATGCGGTCATTTTCTGTTTCCTGTGAATGGGTTCAACTTGCGACAGGCACTGGAACTGCGCCTGTCGTGCGCCTTGCGACATGCAAAGCCTTGGAATTATAACCCGGCTGCCAGCCGGTTCAGGCGCCAGGGTGGTCCGCCAGCCACGCCTGCAGGCGCCCCACCCCCTGAACCAGCCGCTGCGGGTCCTTGGAGGCAAAACACCAGCGCAGCCAGCCCCGGGCCTGCGGCGCAAAGGCGTCCCCGGGCGCAAGCCCAAGGCCGGCCTCCACGACCAGGCGTTTGGCCGTTGCCAGCGAGTCGTCAAACCCGGCCAGCCGGAAGAACGCGTACATGCCCCCGGGCGCGGACGCCACCGCCACCCCGGGAATGGCCCGCAGCAGGGGCACCAGGGTGTCGCGGCAGGTCTTGAGGTGCGCCACCACCCGCGGCGTGATGTCGGCCGTGCGTTCCAGCGCCACCTGACCCGCCCGCTGCGTGAACACACTGGCGCAGGAGGTGTTGAATTCGATCAACTTGCCCATGTGGTGTGTCATGGCGGGTGGCATGACCAGCCAGCCCAGCCGCCAGCCGGTCATCAGGAAGCTCTTGGAAAAGCTGTGGACCACGACCAGCCGCTCGTCGGGGGTGGCCAGGTCGAGGAAGCTCGGTGCACAGGGGCCGTCGAAATACAGCCGCTCGTACACCTCGTCCGCCAGGATCCAGGTGCCGGTCCGGCGGCAATGGTCAAGAATGGCCTGCTGCTCGGCCCGGGACAACGTCCAGCCGGTGGGGTTGTTGGGTGAATTGACCACCAGCACCCGGGTGGCTGGCGTGATGGCGGCCAGCAGCTCGGCAAGGTCCAGCGTCCACGCGCCGTCGCGGGGATGCAGTGGCACACAGCGCAGCCTGGCGCTCATGATCTGCGGCTGCGCCGTCAGGTTGGGCCAGACGGGCGTGACCGCCACCACCTCGTCGCCCGGATCAATCAGGGCCTGCATGGCCAGCATCAATGCGTTGACGCCCCCGGAGGTGATGGCGATGCGGTCGGCGCCCACCGTGCCGTGCAGACCGCTCATGTAGGCCGCAACGGCCTCGCGCAGTTCAGGCAGCCCCAGGTTGTGGGAATAGAACGTCTCGCCGCGCTGAAGGGAATCGATCGCGGCCTGGCGAATGAAATCGGGCGTGACTTCGTCGCTTTCGCCAAACCAGAAGGCCAGCACGTCGCTGCGCCCCATGCCGGCATTGGCCACTTCGCGGATACGGGATTCTTCGAGGTTCAGGAGGGTTTTGCGCATAGATTGACGCCATGAAACGCCATTGGAAACAACCCGCCATCGTAGCGCCACGGCCGACCGTTCGATCGGTATGATCCCGCCATTCCCTCATCGTCAAGGCGGTCCGCATGCGTTCATCACCCCGGCACAAGCTTCCAGTCAGCCTCTTTGGCGCCCTTCGTGGCCTGGCCATGGCGATGGCGCTCGCCACATTCGCGGCGGGCTCACTCATGCCAACTGCGGCAGCCACCGCCGCGACCAGCGCCGACACCGGCAGCGTCAAACCGCACAAAGCCAAGAAAAAGAAAGTGGCCCAACCGAAAGTGATCAAGGGATCGGGCGAGTCCACAGCCGAACGCGATCGCCGTCTGTACCGCGAATGCCAGGGCCGCCCCAACGCGGGCGCTTGCGAAGGCTACGCCCGGTAACCGCGGCAGGATCGTTGGCGGCGCCCAGGCGCTGGCGCAACCCAACCCTTCAAAGCGGACGCTGCATCGCGCAGCGCGC
>JBGSNW010000256.1:0-4604 GCA_041739435.1 Burkholderiaceae bacterium | reverse complement strand
GCTATCCGCGCGGCGCCGGGGCGGGTGTGGCCACCACGCCCGACCTGACGGCGCTGCCGATGGGCAAGGGGGAAATCCGGCGTGAGGGCAAGGGCGTGGCCATTCTGGTGTTCGGCACGCTGCTGTACCCCGCACTACAGGCGGCGCAGGCGCTGCAGGCCACGGTGGTGAACATGCGCTGGGCCAAACCGCTGGATCTGGACCTGCTGCTGGACGTGGCGGCCCGCCACGAAGGGCTGGTCACGCTGGAAGAGGGTGCCGTGATGGGCGGCGCGGGCAGCGCGGTGACCGAGGCGCTGCATGCGGCGGGCGTCGTCAAGCCCGTGTTGCAACTGGGCCTGCCCGACGTCTTCATCGAGCATGGCGACCCGGCCCGGCTGCTGGCCCTGCAGGGGCTGGATGCAGCCGGCATCGAACGCGCCATCGCGCATCGATTTGCCGCCATTTTGTCGGTGCCGCGCCCCGGCCTGAAGGTTGTGGCCTGAATCGGGTGAATCGGGACGTTTTCCCGGTGCCATTTTGGGAATCGTCGCGAGGGAAAACCCCCACCGGGAAGGGGCCGCGGGGTTTCTACAATCGGCGCTGACTGTTTCAGGTCTCCGTGCGCCATGAGCGTTCGGGTTCATCCATCAGACACACCGGAGTTAATCACCATGGATCGTCGTTCACTTATCAAGCATGCAGGCATTGCCGGCGTGCTGGCTGCTGGCGTTGCGCCGGCCGTGCATGCCCAGGCCGCCATCCGCTGGCGCATTGCGTCCAGCTTCCCCAAATCACTGGACACCCTGTTTGGCGTGTGCGACGTGTTCTCCAAGAAGGTCAGCGAAATGACCGGCGGCAAGTTCCAGATCACCACCCACGCGGCTGGCGAACTGATGCCCGCGTTCGGCGTGCTCGACGGCGTGTCCAACGGCACCGTTGAAATGGCCAACACCGCCCCGTATTATTTCTTCGGCAAAGACCCGACCTACGCCCTCGACTGCGCCATCCCCTTCGGCCTGAACAGCCGCCAGATGACCGCCTGGATGTACGAGGGCAACGGCCTGAAGCTCACTCGCGAGTTCTATTCCAACGTGGGCATCGTGAACTTCCCGATGGGCAACACCGGTGCGCAGATGGGTGGCTGGTACCGCAAGGAAATCAATTCCGTAGCCGACCTCAAGGGCCTGAAGTTCCGCGTGGGCGGCTTTGGCGGCAAGGTGCTCGAGCGTGTGGGCGTGGTGCCCCAGAACATTCCCGGCGGCGAAATCTATCAGTCGCTTGAAAAAGGCACGATCGACGCCGCCGAATGGGTGGGGCCGTACGACGACCTGAAGCTCGGCTTCAACAAGGTGGCACCGCACTACTACTACCCCGGCTTCTGGGAAGGTGGCCCGCAACTGTCGTTGTACGTGGGCAAGAAGGCCTATGACGGCCTGTCCAGCGAATACAAGGCGATCATCGAGAATGCCGCCGCATTTGCCCACACCGACATGCAGGCCAAATACGACGGCCGCAATGCCGCGTCGCTCAAGCAACTGGTGGCCAGCGGCACCAAGCTGCACCGCTTCCCCAAGGACGTGATGGACGCCGCGTTCAAGTCCGCCATGGAAGTCTATGCCGAGCTCAGCGCCAGCAACCCGGCCTGGAAGAAGGTCTATACCGACTATTCGAACTTCCGCCGCGATGCGAACCTCTGGTTCCGTTTCTCGGAAGCCGCGTTCGACGACTTCATGCAGGCCCAACGCCTGGCCTGATCGGGCAGCGGGCTGAATCCACAGCCCGTTCATCCCCATCCGATGCCCCGCCTGTGCGGGGCATTTTTTTTGACATTTGCCGTCCACCGTCCGGGTGCGAAATTGCGGGCACGGCGCCTGCGGCACCTGCCCAGGCTGCCACCCCTTTTCGCGGCTCTGAGACAATAAGAGGATGAGCGAAACACTGAACGCCGACCCCGCCGAACTGGCCAAGTTTTCCGATCTCGCCCACCGCTGGTGGGACCCGGAGAGCGAGTTCCGGCCCCTGCACCAGATCAACCCGTTGCGGCTGGGCTGGATCGATTCGCTATGCCCCGTGGCGGGCAAACGGGCGCTGGACGTGGGCTGCGGCGGTGGCATCCTGGCCGATGCCATGGCACGCAAGGGCGCCACCGTGACCGGCATCGACCTGTCGACCAAGGCCCTGAAAGTGGCCCAGTTGCACGCACTGGAGGCACAGACACCTCAGGTGCAATACCGCGAAATCAGTGCCGAGGCCATGGCGCAGGAAGAACCCGCCGGCTTTGACATGGTGACCTGCATGGAAATGCTGGAACACGTGCCCGACCCCGCGTCGGTGGTGCGCGCCTGTGCCACGCTGGTCAAACCCGGGGGGTGGGTGTTTTTTTCCACATTGAACCGCAACGCCAAGGCGTTTCTGTTTGCCATCGTGGGTGCCGAATACGTGCTCAACCTGCTGCCGCGCGGCACGCACGAATACGCACGCTTCATCCGTCCCAGCGAATTGAGTCGCTACGCCCGCGAGGCGGGGCTGTCGCTGTCGCAGACCCGCGGCATGGAATACAACCCATTGACGCGCCGCTACTGGCTGAGCGGCGACACCAGCGTCAACTACCTGCTGGCATTGCGCAAGCCGTGATGGTCACACTGCCACTGAGTCGCATTGAAGCGGTGCTGTTCGACCTCGACGGCACGCTGATCGACAGCGCCCCCGACCTGGGCGCCGCCGCCGACAAAATGCGCACCGACCGCGGCCTGCCGTCCCTGCCCCACGAGCAATACCGCCCGATGGTCGGCGCGGGCGCCCGCGGCATGTTGGGTGTTGCCTTCGGCATGCCGCCCGAGCACCCGGACTATGCCGTGCTGCGCGAGGAGTTTTTCGTCAACTACGAAAACTGCATGACCCAGCGCACGTATGCCTTTGACGGCGTCGACCAGATGATCGGCCAACTGGTGGCGCAGCGCCTGCCCTGGGGTGTGGTGACCAACAAATCGGCCCGGTTCACCGAGCCGCTCACGCGTGGCATGCCGCTGTTCCAGACGGCGGCCACCGTGATCAGCGGCGACACCACACCACACGCCAAGCCCCACCCTGCACCGCTGCTGGAAGCGGCCCGGCGCCTGGGGCTGGCACCCGGGCGCTGCGTGTACGTGGGCGACGACGAGCGCGACATCGTGGCAGGCCACGCAGCGGGCATGTTCACCGTCGCCGCAGCCTATGGTTACCTGGGCAACGGGGGCCATATGCAGGCTTGGGGCGCGCACGCAGTGATCGATTCACCCCTGCAGCTCTTGCAATTGCTGGCAAAGGCCTAAAATACGGGTCATGGGGCTGTACTGGTTTCGACGTGGGTTGGAATCGTGTCGGTGCATGCCGAGCTGAATGCGCTCGTAAAACAGATTCAAACAAACTAACTGCAAACGACGAACGTTTCGCACTCGCTGCTTAAACACCAGTGAGCCTTACAACAGCAGGCCGATGGGCTGGGCAAGGGTGATCTGATCGCAAGACCAGGTTGTCCAGGCTGTAAGGTTATTCACATCGGCTGGTTCTGACCCGGGTACCTTGGGCTGGAACGAGACAATAGGGTGCTGGCGTCCAGGGCAGCGTGCGGCTGCGCGGCCCTGGTGGCGAGACTCAAATCAGACCGCTAAGCATGTAGATCTGTACGAGGAAGGTTTGCGGACGCGGGTTCAAATCCCGCCAGCTCCACCAAATTGAAGGGCTCGGATAATCTCCGAGCCCTTTTTCTTGCCTGAAATCCCGACACCACGCGGGGTTCCGGCCTATCGTGCTGCGGGTGACGCCTTGGCAGAAACCGCCGAAATCGATGTTTTCCGAGCCACCCCAGTCTCTTTTCTCTGTTTGTCCTGCGGATAGTCGCTGCTGAGAACGCCGGTTTTACGCGGGTTTGGCCCTGCCAGTTCGTTGTCAACTATCCCGACCGGTTGCCTTGTTGCGTCAAGCGGATCACGCATCGAACCGCTCGACCACTTGACGTTGCAGGGCCCAGTCCAGCGGCAGCGGATTGCGCTGAAACCACAGCAGACTCATGCATCGGGGCTGCTTACCGGCCAGAATGCTCTGGATGGTGGCGGGCTCCAGCAGCGTCAGGCGCAGAAGTTCGTTGACCGTCGAGTGGTGCAAGCCTTCCAACTTGGCGATCTCGCTGCCGCTGCCGACCCGTCCGTCATCGAGCAGTCGCTGCCAGTGAAAGGCGCGCGACAGTGCGACCTGCAGCGGGTTGTCGTGCTGACTGCCGCCACTGTTGCCGTTGCCCGGCAAAGCACCTTCGCCGCCCGCCCCAACCTCGGGTCGAACGATCACCTTGCTGACACCACGCCTCCTGATTTTCAGCGGAATGAAGGTCGACAGTTTCATCGCACCATCTTCCCGCCGCCGCAGTGAGACCGGCGCGCCGGTTGTTCGAATACGTGTCATATTGTTACCTCCAGTTCAGCCAATTCAGCACCGATGGTGCCGGGGATCAGTTCGCAGGCCAGTTCCTGCCAGCCGCTGTCGCGCCAGATGATTTCCATCCCGGTGTTACCGAGCACGATTCGCTCGATCAGCAACTGCACCAATCGGCACCGTTCTGCCGGGAATAGCTGCGGCCACATCGTCGC
>JBGSNW010000300.1:0-1682 GCA_041739435.1 Burkholderiaceae bacterium | reverse complement strand
CCGCATCTGCGCCCAGCCGATGGACCTGCTGGCGCGCCGCGACGTCAAGCGCCTGGTGCAGCTGTGTGGCGAGTCCGATGTTGCCGTCAAGACCGCGATTGCACTCATCGGGCGGCTCGAGCCCAAACCCGGTCGGCGTTTCGTGAACGTGGAGCGCAACATCGTCGTGCCCGACGTGCTGGTCACCCAGGTCGGGCGGGGCGGGCAGGTGAAGTTTCGCGTGGTGCTCAACCCCGACGTGATGCCGCGCCTGAAGGTGCACGACATTTATGCCAACGCGCTGCGCCAGCACAAGGGCGAGGGCAGCCAGGCGCTGCAGCAGCGGCTGCAGGAGGCGCGCTGGTTCATCAAGAACATCCAGCAGCGGTTTGACACCATCCTGCGCGTGTCCACCGCCATCGTCGAGCGGCAAAAGAGCTTTTTCGTGCACGGCGAGCTGGCCATGCGGCCGCTGGTCCTGCGTGAAATCGCCGACGAGCTGGGCCTGCATGAATCGACCATCAGCCGCGTGACCACCGCCAAATACATAGCCACGCCCTACGGCACCTTTGAGCTCAAGTATTTCTTTGGCTCGGCCCTGGGCACCGAAACCGGTGGCAATGCCTCCAGCACGGCCGTGCGGGCGCTGATCAAACAGTTTGTGGCCGCCGAAGATTTGAAGAAACCCTTGTCCGACAGCCAGATCTCCGACATGCTCAAAGAGCAGGGCATTGAGTGCGCCCGCCGCACCGTGGCCAAATACCGCGAAGCGCTGCGCATCGCACCCGCCAACCTGCGCAAAACGCTGTAAGCATGAATCAACTTTCGTTATTTTTACCCTGCGCCGCCGGCGTGGAAGAGTTTCTGGCCGAGGAAGTGCACGCGCTCACCGGCCTGCAGGGCGAAGACTTGCTCGTCCGCCGGGGCGGCGTGCAGCCGCGCGCCTCGTGGCGTGACGCCATGCTGCTCAACCTGCACAGCCGCCTGTGCCAGCGGGTGCTGGTGCAGCTGTCGCACACGCCTTACCGCAATGAAAACGACCTGTACGAAGCGGCCAGCGCCGTGGCCTGGGAGATCTGGTTCACCACCCGGCAGACCTTCAAGATCGAAGTCACCGCCCAGCACAGCCCGCTGACCAGCCTGAACTTTGCCGCGCTCAAGATCAAGGACGCGGTGGCCGACCGCTTTCGCCACAAAAGCGGCGTGCGGCCCGACGTCAACACCCAGTGGCCCGACGTTCGCATCTACGCGCACCTGACCACCGACACCTGCACGCTCTACATCGACACCTCGGGCGAGCCGCTGTTCAAGCGTGGCTGGCGCGAGGACAAGGGCGAGGCGCCACTGAAAGAAACCCTGGCCGCCGCCATGATCGCCGCCAGCGGCTGGAACGCCGACTGCGAGGACGGCGTGCCGCTGTATGACCCGTGCTGCGGCAGCGGCACCATCGCCATCGAAGCCGCGCAGATCGCCTGCCGCATCGCGCCCGGCGCGCTGCGCCGCTTTGCCTTCGAGAAAATGCTGCCGTTCCAGGGCCATGTGTGGGACGGTCTCAAGGCCGCGGCGCGGGCGGCCTCCTTGAGGGCGCTCCAGACATGCGGCTGGTAGGGCAACAGCTTCTCGAAGCCAAAGCGGCGCAGGCTGCCCGCCGCGATATTGCAGGCCACCTGGGCGGCCTCGATGGCGATGGTGCCGCTGCCGCA
>JBGSNW010000288.1:0-2652 GCA_041739435.1 Burkholderiaceae bacterium | reverse complement strand
CATTATAGTGCTTCCGCAACGTATATTTGTAACGAGGTGGTAACAACCTGGGTGGTAGCGATTGGCCGCAGGCCGTGGGGCCAAGCCGTCCAAGCTGGACAAAATGGGAACGGTCGCGTATCCTAACGAGTGGAAACAGGTTCCAAGCGCCGGGGTCGGGCGCTGCGGGGGCTTGCGGGAGGGGTGCCAAGGGTTCATCATTGGCGATTGCTATCTCATCCATAGCATCCCTGGGTCCGACGATCACACTTGGTTTCTGTCACAATGCCGCAACTTTAGCTGCATCTCCATTCGTCACAAGGAATACGCCATGGCCAGCGACCTCATCAAACATGTTTCCGACGCCTCTTTTGAGGCCGACGTGCTCCAATCCACCCAGCCGGTGCTGGTGGACTACTGGGCCGAATGGTGCGGCCCCTGCAAAATGATCGCGCCCATCCTCGACGAGGTGGCCACCGGTTACCAGGGCAAGCTGCAGATCAGCAAGATGAACGTCGATGAAAACCGCGACATTCCGGCCAAGTTCGGCATTCGCGGCATTCCCACGCTCATGCTGTTCAAGGACGGCAAGCTGGCCGCCACCAAGGTGGGCGCCATGAGCAAGGCGCAATTGACCGCCTTCATCGACCAGCAACTCGCCTGAGTTGCCGGTTCCCCGCAACCGGCGTGCGCGCCGGTTGCGCCTGAGTGATATCCCCCGGTTTTCCTGTCATAATGTGCTCAGTTCGCTGATGGGCCGAAGCCCATCGGTTCGATTTCCCGGCTGGTGAAGCCCTTGCCTCACCTCCAGCCAAGCCCCCCCGATTTGCCACCCCATGCCCCAGCAGGGCTGAATCCACGCAGGTAACCCCATGCACCTTAACGAACTCAAGGCACTTCACGTGTCTGAAGTGCTCAAGCAGGCCGAAGCGCTCGAGATTGAAAACACCGGCCGCATGCGCAAGCAGGAGCTGATGTTCGCCATCATCAAGAAGCGCGCCCGCGCTGGCGAACAGGTGTTTGCCGACGGCGTGCTGGAGATCCTGCCCGACGGCTTCGGCTTTCTGCGCAGCCCCGACACCAGCTACACCGCCAGCACCGACGACATCTACATCAGCCCCAGCCAGGTGCGGCGCTTCAACCTGCACACCGGCGACATGATCGAAGGCGAGGTGCGCACGCCCAAGGACGGCGAACGCTACTTTGCCCTGACCAAGCTCGACAAGGTCAACGACGGCCTGCCCGAGGACAACCGGCACAAGGTGATGTTCGAGAACCTCACGCCGCTGTTCCCCAAGGAGCAGATGCGGCTCGAGCGCGACATCAAGTCCGAGGAAAACATCACCAGCCGCGTGATCGACATCATCGCGCCCATTGGCCGCGGCCAGCGCGCACTGATCGTGGCCCAGCCCAAGTCGGGCAAGACGGTGATGATGCAGCACATCGCGCACGCCATCACCGCCAACTACCCCGACGTGCACCTGATGGTGCTGCTGGTGGACGAGCGGCCCGAGGAAGTGACCGAAATGCAGCGCACCGTCACGGGCGAGGTCATTGCCTCCACCTTTGACGAACCCGCCGCCCGCCACGTGCACGTGGCCGAGATGGTGATCGAGCGCGCCAAGCGCCTGGTCGAACTGAAAAAAGACGTGGTGATCCTGCTCGATTCCATCACCCGCCTGGCCCGCGCCTACAACAACGTGGTGCCGTCCTCCGGCAAAGTGCTCACCGGCGGTGTGGACGCCAATGCGCTGCAACGCCCCAAGCGCTTCTTTGGCGCGGCGCGCAAGGTCGAGGAAGGTGGCAGCCTGACCATCATCGCCACGGCGCTGGTCGACACCGGCAGCCGCATGGACGAGGTGATCTTTGAAGAGTTCAAGGGCACCGGCAACTGCGAAATCCACCTGGAGCGCCGCCTGTACGAAAAACGCGTGTTTCCGGCCATCAACCTCAACCGCAGCGGCACCCGCCGCGAAGAGCTGCTGCTGGCGCCCGAGGTGCTGCAAAAGACCCGCATCCTGCGCCAGTTCATGTACAACATGGACGAAATCGAGGCCATGGAGATGGTGCTCAAGAGCATGAAAGCCACCAAGAGCAACGTCGAATTCTTCGACATGATGCGCCGCGGCGGCTAAGCACCACGTCCGGGATATAATAGAAGGCGTTTGTGCGGAAAGTAGGCCAAATGGTTTGGTCCGGCTCCCGCAGCTGAATTCAAGGAAGAATCATGAAAGAAGGCATTCACCCCAATTACCGCGAGATCTGTTTTCTCGACCTGTCCAACGGTTTCAAGTTCGTGACACGCTCGTGCGCCAACACCAAGGAAGTGGTCAAGATGGACGACGGCCGCGAACTGCCGCTGTACAAGCTCGACACGTCCAGCGAATCGCACCCGTTCTACACCGGCACGCAAAAGTCCGTGGACAACATGGGCGGCCGCGTCGAGAGATTCCGCAACCGCTTTGGCAAGACCGCCGCCAAGTAATTTTCTTGCCCGCGTCATCTTTTGCCCCAGGGGCAGTCCGTTCCAACGGGCTGCCCTTTTGCTTTTCAGGCGCTGCCTTGTCACAATGGCGAGCGCCGCGGCCTGGCCCGTCGGCCGCCGGATGAATCCCCCGTGAACCAGCCCACCCCCGCCATCGTGACGCAGCGCGCGGTGCGTCGCCTGCCGCG
>JBGSNW010000275.1:0-2196 GCA_041739435.1 Burkholderiaceae bacterium | reverse complement strand
GCCGCCCAGCACGCAGCGCGCGCTGTCGGCCCTTCAACCGGACGGCACGGGCGTCACCGTCCAGGTCGGGCTGGTCCGCCTCGACCTGGGCGACGCCAGCCAGTGGCTGGCCTCGGTCGTGGACCTGACCCAGGTGCACCGCTACCAGCTCGAGATCGAGGCCAAGAACGCCGAGCTCCAGGCTCGCACCCAGGAGGCCGAGAGCGCCTCCAAGGCCAAGTCCACCTTCCTGGCCAACATGAGCCACGAGATCCGCACGCCGCTGCACGGCATCATGGGGCTGGGCAACATCTTGCTGCGCAACGTGGCCCGCGATACCGACCGCGAGATGCTGCGGCGCCTGCTGGGCGCGGCAGCGCACATGCACGACGTGCTCAACGATGTGCTCAACCTGGCCCAGATCGAGGCCGACCATGTGCACCTGGTGGACGAGGACTTTTCCACCACCGCGCTGGCCGAAAAGCTCGACGCCATCTGTGGCGCACAGGCCCGTGACAAGGGGCTGGATTTCCATCTGGACTTCGCCCTGCCCCACTGCCTGCGCGGCGATGCGGTCCGCATCCTTCAGATGCTCGTCAATCTGGTGGGCAATGCGGTCAAGTTCACGTTCAGCGGCAGCGTCCGCGTCAGTGGCCGCGTGGTGAACGACCAGGCCTCGTTTCAGCGGCTGCGATTCGAGGTCCGCGACACCGGCATCGGCATCGCCGAGTCCAAGCTTCAACGCATCTTCGAGGCCTTCGAGCAGGCCGACGGTTCCATCACCCGGAAATACGGCGGCACCGGGCTCGGTTTGTCGATCACGCGCAAACTCGCCCTCATCATGGGTGGCGACGCGGGCGTCGACAGCCGTGAAGGCGAAGGCAGCCTGTTCTGGTTCGAAATCAATGTGGCCGTCGGCGCCGAAAACTCGTCGCA
Organism: Burkholderiaceae bacterium; assembly: GCA_041739435.1. Taxonomy (GTDB): domain Bacteria; phylum Pseudomonadota; class Gammaproteobacteria; order Burkholderiales; family Burkholderiaceae_C; genus PHCI01. The sequence goes on along the minus strand of JBGSNW010000275.1, from coordinate 1,281 downwards.
ATGCCAAAGCGCCATCCAGCCAACGCTGCCGACCCGGTTTGACGGCAAACGCGTGCTGGTGGTGGACGACGAACCCATCAATCGCATCATCCTCGAGCAGATGCTGGGCGAACTCCACCTGGCCGTGGACATGGCCGAAGACGGCCAGCAGGCCATTCAACAGGCCCAAAGCAGACACTATGACCTGGTGTTCATGGACATGCAGATGCCCGTGCTGGACGGCCTGCAGGCCACCCGGGAAATCCGAAAACTCGACGGCTACGCGCAAACCCCGGTGATCGCCATCACGGCCAATGTGTTGCCCGAACACCGCGAACGCGCGAGCGCCGCCGGCATGAACGACTTTATTGGCAAGCCCTTCAACCCCGATGAAATGCTGAAGAAGCTGGCCTACTGGCTGTCGGACGCCGCCGCGGCCGCGCCGCTTTGCCCCCCGATTGAGTCGGTCCGGCCTCAATGCGTGGGCCCGACCTCAGCATGCTTACTTATTTATAGCAAACTATCGCCATTTGACGGGGCTAATGGCCATTTTTGTTCAAAAAATGCGTCAGAAACCTTACCGCGCCACCGTCGCGTCAGCCAAACCCGCCAGGGCCTTGCGCAGGTTTTCGGCCACGGCGCATTGGGGCACGCCATGACGCTGCGCCAGGAACCCCGGGTCGTTGTAACCCAGCCAGACCTGGGCCGATGCATCTTCCCAGACCAGCGCCTTCAGGGGCAGATCGATGCCCGCCGTCTGGGCGCATTCCATGAACGGTGTACCGCCCTGAGGGTTGCCGAAAATCAGCACCTCGGTCGGCCGCAGGGTCTTGCCGACTTTCGCCGCCCCGGCCGCGTGGTCGATGCGCGCAAACACGTTGAGGCCGCGCTGCTTGACGATCCCTTCGAGCTTGTCCATCGTGGCCTTGGCGCTGTGCGGGCTTTTGACGGCGATCAAGCCGTCGGCGGCGCCAGCAACCGATACAAAAGCCGACAAAACGAGGGCGGCAAGTGCGTGCGAGAGTTTCATGAGAATTCCTGTGGATGAGATGGACATTGCAGTATGCCGCGCTGCACTTTGGCGCGTCAACCGCACCGCGTCAGCACTTCAGCCCGGTTCGCAACCGCAGGCCGCATCAGGGCCGCCCTTTACAAGCCGGTGTTGCGCAGCAACTGCGCCAGCGCCGCGCCCTGCACCACCTGGATGTTGTACGCCTTGGCCAGGCGCTGCGCGTTGGCGCTGAGTTCGCCCAGCGAGATGACCATGCCTTCGCTGGCGTCGCGCGCACGCACCGCCGCCTG
>JBGSNW010000254.1:0-2474 GCA_041739435.1 Burkholderiaceae bacterium | reverse complement strand
GCGCGCCAACGCCGCCGCCGCGATGGCCAGCAGCGTGCCACCCAGGCAATAGCCCATGGCGTGCACGGGCCGGTCCTTGCCGGTTTGCCGGCCGATCGCCTGCAACGCATCGAACACGCCCAGTTGGAGGTAGTCGTCCATCGTCAGGTTTGCATCGGACGCATCCGGATTGCGCCAGGACAGCATGTACACCGTGTGCCCCTGACCCACCAGGTAGCGCACCAGCGAGTTGTGGGGCGACAGGTCGAGGATGTAGAACTTCATGATCCACGACGGGATGATGAACACCGGCTCCGGGTGCACTTGCGCCGTCTGTGGCGCGTAGCGGATCAGCTCGATCAGCCGGTTGCGATGGACCACCTTGCCCGGGGTGACGGCCACGTCGCGCCCCACCACAAAGCGGTTGGCGATTTCGATGTCTTCGGGCTGGGGCATGCCGGTGATGTCGGCAACCCAGTTTTGTGCCCCTTTCACGAGATGGGCGCCGCAGGATTCCACCACATCGTGCTGCACGACGGGGTTGCTGACCAGCCAGTTGGCCGGGGCCATCGTGCCCAGCCACTGTTTGGCGAAAAATTGCGTCAGATCGGTGTGATGCGCCGTCATGCCCGGCATGTCGGCTGCCTCGCGCCAGAAGGTCTCGGCGTTGCGAAAGCCCGCGCGGATCTGGCTGAACGGCCAGGTGCCCCAGGCCTCGTGGCGAAAGCGCGGGTCGTCGTCGGTGGCGCCGATACCTTCGTCCTTGGCCTGCAGGGTGTCGCGCGCCAGACGTGCCCCCAGCGCCGCCAGCTCCATCTGCCGTCCGGGCGAAACGCCCAGATGCCAGGCCCAGTCGGCCCAGGCCAGCGCGAGCGACACCGGGGACAAGCCACCCACCCACGGTGCCGCCGTGGCGTGCAACAGGCGGTCCAAGCGCCGGGTCGGTGATTCCTCAGTCTCGGGGGTGTCCTGGACTTGGGGTGGTTTCCTTGCGGTCATGGCATGCAATCGGGGAAGCTGCGGCGCGCCACAGGACACGGCCGCAGGCAGGAGTGACGATGCCCCATTCTGAAAGACCTGGGCGGCAGCGCTGTTGATGCAAGTCAAGAGGCAGCGACCTGGCGTGTGGGAGTGCGGCGATGTCTGAAGCAGGGCATGACAGAGAGCACAAGTCGGCCTACCATCAACAGGGCTGAATCAGCAGCCATGACCCAGGCGCCGCCAACGAGGAGCGTGCATGACCCCGGTGTTTGATCCGTTTCGCCTGACCGCCGTGACGGCGGACGTTGTGCTGGCGGGCCACGCGACGCCGCAGGGCATTGCGGCGCGTCAGTCGGCAAGGCTGGCGCGATTGCTGGCCGTTGCGCAGCGCGACTCGCGCCTTTATCGTGAAGGCCTGAAGGGCAGGACGCCTGCCGCCGCGGGGTTGGGGGCCTGGCCTGTGGTCACTCGCGGCGAACTGCATGCGCGTTTCGACGAGTGGGTGACCGACCCGCGCCTGAAGCTCGATGAATTGCGCGCGTTCACCGCCGACCCCTCGCGCATCGGCACCCCGTTTCTGGACCGTTACGTGGTGTGGGAGAGCTCTGGCACCACCGGGCAGCCGGGGATCTTCGTTCAGGATGCACACGCCATGGCCGTGTACGACGCCCTGGAAGCCTTGCGCCGGTGCGCGCGACCGCCACTCGCCGGATGGCTGGACCCGCTGCGCCTGTCCGAGCGCACCGCGTTCGTCGGTGCCATTGATGGGCATTTTGCAAGTTATGTCACCCTGGAGCGGCTGCGTCGGCTCAACCCGTGGCTGGCGCCGACGGTGCGCAGCTTCTCGATCCTGCAGCCGACCCGCGCACTGGTGCAGGCGCTCAACGCCTTTGCGCCGACCGTGATCGCCACGTACCCCACCGCGGCCGCGTTGCTGGCCGACGAGGCGGCGCAGGGCCGGTTGCAAGTGAAGTTGCGTGAAGTCTGGACCGGCGGCGAAACCCTGAGCGATGCCGTGCGCTCGCACGTGAGCGAAGTGTGGGGTTGCCGGGTGCGCAACAGCTACGGGGCGTCCGAGTTTCTGGCCACGGGCTGGGAGTGCGATGAGGGGCGCTTGCACCTCAACGCCGACTGGGTGATTCTGGAGCCGGTGGATGAGCGCCACCGCCCCGTACCGCCCGGCGAGCCGTCCTTCACGGTGCTGCTCACCCACCTGGCCAACACGGTGCAGCCCCTGATCCGCTATGACCTGGGCGACCAGATCACGCTGCCCGCCGGGCACTGCGCCTGCGGCTCGCCGCTGCCCATGATGGAGGTGCAGGGGCGGCGCGACGATCCCCTGACGGTGGCGGGGCGCGATGGCCGACCGGTGACGCTGCTACCGCTGGCGCTGACGACCGTTCTGGAAGACCGCGCCGGGGTGTTCGACTTTCAACTGCGCCAGCATGACGACCACACGCTGGTGCTTCGCCTGGGCTTGCAGGGTGACGAGGCGCACGCCGCCATGTCGCGGG
>JBGSNW010000251.1:0-2725 GCA_041739435.1 Burkholderiaceae bacterium | reverse complement strand
CTCATGAACGGGCGGGAACCGGCGTCAGGCGGTCGGGGGCACGTAGCCGGCGGCGGCGTCGGCGCCGGCGCCAAAGAAGTGGTTTTCCATCTGGCGGGCCAGGTACTGGCGGGCCTTGAGGTCGGCGAGGTTCAGCCGGTTTTCATTGACCAGCATGGTCTGGTGCTTGAGCCAGGCGGCCCAGGCCTCCTTGCTGACGTTTTCCCAGATGCGCTTGCCCAGTTCGCCGGGGTAGGGCGGGAAGTCCAGCCCTTCGGCTTCCTTGCCGAGCTTGATGCATTGAACGGTGCGTGCCATGACGGGTGCCTTTGGAGGTGATGAATGGGGTTAAAGGATGTTTTTGAAATAAAGAACTGAAAACTCGGTAGTTCCAGTTGGATCAATCTGCTTTCACACTCGCTTCTGTCGATTCTTAAACCTACAACGGAAGCAAGCCATGACGCAACGCCGCCACTTTATCAATCTTTCCATTGTCGCTGCCCTGGCAGGGGCAGTTGCATGGCCCGCGCAGGCGCAAGCACTGCGGCCGGTGACCCTGCTCAACGTGTCGTACGACCCCACGCGCGAACTGTACGTGGAATTCAATGCCGCTTTCGCCAAATACTGGAAGGGGAAGACCGGCCAGGACGTGACGGTCAAGCAGTCGCATGGCGGATCGGGCAAGCAGGCCCGCTCCATCATTGACGGCCTGGACGCCGACGTGGCCACCCTGGCGCTGGCCGTTGACACCGAGGCATTGCGTACCAAGGCCGGCCTGATTCCGGAGGGCTGGCAAAAGCGCCTGCCGCACAACGCATCGCCCTACACCTCGACCATTGTGCTCGTAGTCCGCCAGGGCAACCCCAAAGGCATCAAGGACTGGGACGATCTCGTCAAGCCCGGCGTCAGCGTGATCACGCCCAACCCCAAGACCTCGGGCGGTGCGCGCTGGAACTACCTGGCCGCCTGGGAATTCGCCAAGCGCAAGTACGGCGGTGAGGCCCAGGCGAAAGACTTTGTCGCAAAACTCTACGCCAACGTGCCTGTGCTCGACTCGGGTGCCCGGGGCTCGTCGGTCACGTTCTCGCAGCGCAACCAGGGCGACGTGTTCATCTCGTGGGAGAACGAAGCCTTCCTGCTGAAAAAGGAGTTCGGCGACAAGATTGAAATTGTGGTGCCGTCCATCAGCATCCTGGCCGAACCCGCCGTGACCGTGGTGGACAAAAACGTGGACAAAAAAGGGACCCGTGCCGTGGCCGAGGAATACCTCAGATACCTGTACTCCGACGAAGGGCAGGACCTGGCCGGCAAGCACTTCTACCGCCCAACCTCGGAAAAGGCCCAGGCCAAATACGCCAGGCAGTTCCCCAAGCTGGCCCTGTTCAAGATCGAAGACGCCTTTGGCGGCTGGGACAAGGCCACGCGGGACCACTTTGCGGACGGTGGATCGTTTGACCAGATCTACACCCGCAAATAAGCCGCGCGTTGCATGCCCTGACAGCGCAGCCCTGACCGGCGCAGTCATCCGCCACCGGATGGCTCACCCGCCGAAATGGACCGGCGACTGCGGCCCCATCATGCCGCCGCATTGGGTGCCAGGCCCCTTGCTGATCGACGCCGACGGCACCCACGAGGGGCTTTCCGTGGCCCATCGGCAGGGGGATGTTGATATGCTATTGATAGCAAACTGTTTCCATTGGGCGGGGGGAATGGGCCAAAAAGGCGCTAAACCACGCCCATGAACAGCGCCAGCGACCGGCTGACCGCCAGCATTTCTTCATCGCTGACGCGCCCGAATGGGGCACCCATCCTCTCGCGCGGGATCGACTGGGCCTTGTCCACCATCACCTCGGACGGCTTTTGCAGCCCGTTGGTTGCCGTGGGTAGGAGTCGGATCCGGAACAGGGGCGCGGCCCGCAACTCCCCCGTGACGGGCAATACCGTGACCGACGGGTGCTCGCTGAAAAGGTCGGACTGGACGATCAGCGCGGGCCGGGGTTTGCCGTAGTCGCCCTGCAGTGCGATGGTGACCAGATCACCGCGCCTCATTGCCATCCCTGGGTATCGGCCGCATCGCGCAGCCAATCCAGGACTTCGGACTCCTGCGGATCGTTCTTCACCCGTTGGGATTGACGTCGGCATTCGGCCGCAAAATTCTCTTGCCGGGTGTCGGGCACCCAGATTTGCACCGGTCGCAACCCCGCCGCGCGCAGCCCGTCGCGATGCTTTTGAACCCGTTCCGATGTCGATGCGCCCATGGTGGACTCCAGTCGTTACATGCAACATTTTAATGAGATGTTGCATGTAACGCAACGGCGACGAGAGCGATGCATTGATTTTATTAATAAAAAACGGCTTAAACCCCCGTCAATTGGCGATAATGTGCTATTTATAAATGACTAACACGCATCGCTGCCAAGCGCCCAAAAGCGGCCCGTGTGCGTCGTTGTTCCGCCGAATCCCCAGCCCCGTTATGGCCGACAAAGGAGGTGTGCGCCGCCGCTCGTCCAAGGGCCGCGGCCGCACCTGGCAACGGCTCATGAAGAAAGGGACACTCATCATGAAGACACAAACTGGCGCGCAGTCCGCGGCAATGCCGCCGGCCTCGCACGAATTGCGTTTTGCATCGGCCTACCAGCCCGGCCGCGGAATCGCGGTGCCATGCGACGAACGCGGCGAGGTGGACCTGGATGCACTGCCCGAGCGGCTGCGCACCGCCTACCTGGGCGCCCGCGCGTTGGTGGGG
>JBGSNW010000214.1:0-2707 GCA_041739435.1 Burkholderiaceae bacterium | reverse complement strand
AGCACGCTGGCCATGCTGGCCGCCGCGGGTGTGCCCATCCTCAAGGCCTTGCAGGCCGCCGCCGAGACCTTGAACAACCGGGCCATGCGCGCCGACGCGCTCGACGCGCTGGTGATGGTCCGCGAGGGCGCCCCGCTGGCGTCGGCGCTGGCGCAGAAAAAGCGTTTTCCCGGCCTGCTGAACATGTTTGCACGCCTGGGCGAACAGACCGGCACCCTGCCGGTGATGCTGCAGCGGGCCGCGCGCCAACTCTCCACGGAAGTGCAGCGCCGCGCCATGCAGTTGGCCACGATCCTGGAGCCGCTGCTGATCGTGGCCATGGGCATGGTGGTGATGCTGATCGTGCTGGCGGTGATGCTGCCGATCATTCAACTCAATCAATGGACTCGCTGATTCATGGGCACAACGCTGGACGGTCAACTGGTGGTGGCGATTTCGTCCCGCGCGCTTTTTGATCTGGAGGAAGAGAACCGCGTGTTCGAGCAGGCGGATGATCGGGCCTACATGCGGCTGCAGCTCGACCGGCTCGACGTCCCCGCGCGGCCCGGCGTTGCCTTTTCCCTGATCCGCAAGCTCCTGGCATTCAACGACGCCCACAGCCAGCGTGTCGAGGTTGTGATGCTCTCGCGCAATGATCCGGTATCGGGCCTGCGGGTGTTCCGGTCGGTGCAAACCCATGGGCTGAACGTCGCGCGTGGCGTTTTCACCCGCGGCCGCGAGCCCTATGGTTACCTGACACCATTGCGTGCCAACCTCTTCCTGTCCGCCAATCCTGCCGACGTCCGGGCCGCGCTGAGCATGGGGTTCCCCGCGGCAACGGTCGCCACCAGCTCGGTGCGCGCCAACGAGAAACACCCCAACGAAGTCCGGGTTGCCTTCGACGGTGACGCGGTTCTTTTTTCCGACGAGGCCGAGCGCGTGTACGAGGCCGACGGCCTGTCGGCCTTTCAGCAGCACGAAAAAGACAAGGCCACCCTGCCGCTGCCGGGTGGCCCGTTCAAGCCACTGCTGGCGGCGCTGCACCGGCTGCAGCAGGAGGGAACGCCAAGCATGCGCATCCGCACCGCGCTGGTCACCGCCCGCAGCGCGCCCGCGCACGAGCGCGCCATCCGCACGCTGATGGACTGGAACATCGAGGTGGACGAGGCCATGTTCCTGGGCGGCCTCGAAAAAGGCCCATTCCTGCGCGAGTTCGGGCCCGACTTCTTCTTTGACGACCAGACCGGCCACATCGAGTCGGCCGCCCGCCACGTGCCGGCCGGTCATGTGGCCAGCGGCGTGCGCAACACCTGAGCCCGCGGAATCGGCGAATCGGCCGGGCGTGAACTGCGCCCCTCCGACCGCCTCGGCACAGGTAGGATGCGGCATCGTTCAGGAGCCGTTTCCATGAGTCTGTCGGAAAAATTCACCTCGATGAAAACCCTGGCGCGCCGTGTCTGGGTGCTGTCACTGCCGTACTTTCAGTCCGACCAGAAGTGGAAGGCCCGCGCGCTGCTGGTGGCCATCGTCGTGCTGAACCTGCTGGCGGTGTACATGCTGGTGCTGCTCAACGACTGGAACCGGCTGTTCTACGACGCGCTGCAAAACAAGGACCAGCCCGTCTTCTGGCAGCAGCTCGGGCGCTTCACCTACCTGGCCTTCGCCTACATCATCATCGCCGTCTACCGGTTCTACCTCACCCAGTTGCTGGAGATGCGCTGGCGCCAGTGGATGACGGCGCACTACCTGGAGCGCTGGCTCGCGCACCATGCGTTCTACCGGCTGGAACTGGCCCGCTTCACCGGCGCCGGGAACGGTCAAGGCCAGGGCCACGGCAGCGAGACCCTGCCCGACAACCCCGACCAGCGCATCTCGGAAGACGTGAACCAGTTCACCGCCGCCACCGTGTCGCTGACCATGGGGCTGCTCAACGCGGTGGTCACGCTGGTGTCGTTCGTCGGCATCCTGTGGGCGCTGTCGGGCGGCTTTGTTTTCAAGTTCAACGGCGGCGAGTACAACATCCCCGGCTTCATGGTCTGGATGGCCTTGTTGTATTGCGTGGTGGGCAGCGTGGCGGCGCACTACATTGGCCGTCCGCTGATCCGGCTCAACTTCAACCAGCAGCGCTTGGAGGCCAACTTTCGCCACCACATGGTGCGGGTGCGCGAATACAGCGAGTCGATCGCGCTGGACCGCGGCGAAGCGGTGGAGCGCCGGCAGCTCGACGCGCGCTTTTCCAGCGTGCTGGCCAATTACCTGCGCCTGCTCAAGGCCCAGAAAAACCTCACCTGGTTCACCGTGGGCTTTGGCCAGGCGGCCGTGGTGTTCCCGTTCATCGTGGCGGCGCCACGGTTTTTCAGCGGCGCCATCCAGCTGGGTGAACTGATGCAGATTTCGTCGGCGTTCGGTCGCGTCCAAGACTCCCTGAGCTGGTTCGTGGACAACTACGACCGCCTGGCCAGCTGGCGCGCCACCACCGACCGCCTGACCAGCTTCGAAGACAGCATTTCAAGGCAAAACAGGACCGAAGCCCCCGTGGAATGGTCAAAGTCTGCCTCTGATAACGTAGCAATCGAAGCCCACGACCTGAACCTGACGCTGCCCACGGGCGCGGTGCTGCTGGCGCAGACACATCTCAAGGCCGGCGCGGGCGACCGCATTTTGCTCCAGGGCCCGTCGGGCAGCGGCAAGTCGACGCTGTTTCGCGCGCTGGCCGGCATCTGGCCCC
>JBGSNW010000183.1:0-2376 GCA_041739435.1 Burkholderiaceae bacterium | reverse complement strand
CAAAGCCGGGGTTATGTGTCAGGAGCCAGTCGAGCGCGAGGTTCACGTCGCTGGCAGAGCCGCCCGCAAAGCTCTCCATTTCCTGAAAAGCTGCAATATCGGGGGCCAGCGCCTTGAAGGCCAAGGCGCTGCCCTTTGGCGGCACGGTCGACCCGTACAAGCACCTGGAAGACCTGCCCGCCGCCACGGTTCTGCCGCGCCGGGGTACCGAGCTGGACACCAGCGTGCAGATCGGCGGGCGCGGCCCCGAGCTGCTCACCCACTTCGAAGCGGTGCGCGCTCTGGTCGCCAAGGGCGTGGCCATGTCGCCCGAGCTGATTGGCACGCTCAAGAGCCTGCACCCGGAGGGTGTGCCCGAAGAGCAGCTCGACGACCTGGCCGCCCGCCTCACGGTGCGCGCTGGGCTGAGGGTGGTCGGGGGGGGCCGTCAATGACCGCCATCACTGAAACCCTCGCGCCGGTGCTGAGCGCACACGGCATTCAGCAATCCGACCTGGTGCGCGCGGTGGGCCTCTCGAAGGCCGCTGTCTGCCGCCTGGTCACCCACGGCCAATTGCCTGCGCGGCGCACTGCGGATGTGCGCCAGCGGGTGGTGGCCTACCTCAAGCAGCGCGGTGTCTCCATCGTGCAGATGCGCCACCTGGTGCTGCCCCAACCCCTGCCCAAGGCGGAGGGGGTGGCCCCCAAAGAAGTTGGCCCCGACGTGGTGGAACACGCCGAGGCCGCCCCCCGAGCCCCTCAGTCAGCCGATGACTCAACCGAAACCCTGGAGGAATTGCAGATGTTACTCAAGAACGAAAACCTCACGCCGCTGGCGAAGAAGCACTTTGCGCTGCCGCGAAGCCCCTTTACCGACGACATCAACGGGCGTGAGGACGTGTTCACCAGCCGGCACGGCCGGTATGTGCGCGCGGCCATGCTCGACGCCGCCACTGCCCACGGCTTCGTGGCCATCATCGGCCAGAGTGGCTCGGGCAAGAGCACGCTTCGCGAAGAGCTGGAAGAGCGCATCCGAGAGGAGCGCCGCCCCATCGTCCTGATCAAGCCCTACATCCACGGCGTGGAACCCACCGAGGCGCGCGGCAAGCCACTGCGCAGCGGCCACATTGCCGAGGCCATTGTGGACGCCCTGGCACCCGGCGTGGCGCTCAAGAGCAGCCCGCAGGCCCGCTACAAGCAGGTGCACGAGCTGCTCAAGGGAAGCCGCGCAGCGGGCTACACCCATTTGCTGGTGATCGAAGAGGCGCACCGCCTGCCGATCCCTACCTTGAAGCACCTGAAGAACTTCATGGAGATGAAGGACGGCCTGCGCCGCCTGTTGGGTGTGTGCCTGATCGGCCAGAACGAGCTGGCCAACCTGCTGTCCGAGCGCAACCCCGAGGTGCGGGAGATTGTGCAGCGTTGCGAGCAGATCACCATGGAGCCGCTGGACAACGACGTCGAGGCCTACCTGCAGCTCAAGTTCGACCGCATTGGCGCCAAGTGGGGCGACGTGTTCGAGGCCGATGCGATGGACGCCATCCGCGCCCGCCTGATCCAGACGGCGCATGGGCACCGCACGAATGAGGTGGTCAGCATCTGCTACCCCCTGGTGGTGAACAACCTGGTCTGCCGCGCCCTCAACGCTGCAGCAGCTGTGGGCTACCCGAAGGTGGACGCCCAAGTGATTGCGGGGTGCTGAATGAACGTGCAAAACGTTGCCGCCATGAATGCAGAGGCCCCGCCGCAGCCAACGCCTGCCACCTGCGGCGGGCACGTGGTCTGCCTGGTCACCATCCGCATGCCGGATGGGTCTGTGGGTGAACACACAGGCATTTACTCGCACAGTGTCGATGCGGTTGTGCGCGCGCTGGAGTTGTTTCCGCAGGCATGCAAGGTCAGTGCTTTTGCGTGGCCGTTCTGCGGCGCCGGGGGGGTGCAATGACCAGAACCTCCCGCACTTGCGAAGAGCTGGGCCTGTGCCAAGCCCGCACGCCCCGCTGCCCGGGCTGCACCTGGCAGCTGGCCCCCGGCACCATTGACGGTCCTTACTTCCCCAAGCGTCGCCGCCCAAGCCGCTGGCCAAGCGGCTGGCCGCGCCCCCAAACCGTGGTGGTGGCCGCCCTGGCTGTGGCTTCTGCGGTGGCCCTGGTGGTCACCCTCAGCGCGGCGGCTGGGTGCCTGAGCGTGGTGTGGCAAGGGGGTGGCCTATGAGCCGCCTGCCTGTGCAGCCCAAGCACCCCAAAGGCACGCTGCTGAGCCCGCTCAAAACCGAGGTGTTTGCCTGCGTGCAAAAGCACCCGGGCGCCCACCTCAAAAAGCTGTGCGAGTACCTGCCAAACCTGGCGCACCACCAGGTGCGCGACGCGCTGCACGACCTGGCGGCGCAGGGCCACG
>JBGSNW010000147.1:0-1595 GCA_041739435.1 Burkholderiaceae bacterium | reverse complement strand
GCACGGCCGCGCCCACGCCCCCGACGCTGCCCCGCAACAGGCCCCGGCGGCTCAGGCGCGCCTGCAGCACCGAATCGAAACTCGGGTTGGCACTGGTGTTGGAATCTTCATCGTTGAAATCGACGCGGTCGTTCATGGGTGTGTCCTCAGAGAGTCAGGGTTGTGAAATGCACAACCCGAATCTAGGGACCGGCCGTGTCAACGGCGTGAAGCAACGATGACAGCTGGATGACGGGGGCCAACGCGGCCACCGTCAAGCCTCGTTTTTTATCCCGTCGGATTCGAGGGAGTTGGATCCGGGGCGATTCATCCAACGTGCTTTTGCGGAACCAGCCTGACCTGAAGTTCGCAACCGACTGCGGCGGCGTACTTTTTCAGCGTGGCGAGCGACGGCGCATGCCGACCGGCGGCTTCAAGCCGCGAGACGGCACTCTTGGTGGTGCCCATGCGCTCGGCGACAACATCTTGCGTCAAACCGGCCTTCGCACGGGCCTTGAGCATCTGGTCGGCCAGAGCGTACTCAAGTTCGAGCGACGCATACGCCTCGGCAAAACCCGGGCGCTGCCTGGCCTTGGCCAGGAACTCGGTGTGGTTGTGCCGAACGGGCTTGTACTTCAGGTCAGCCATGCTGCACCTCCTTGAGGCGCTTGCGCGCAAGTTTCAGTTCACTGTCCGGCGTCTGCTGGGACTTCTTGATGAATGCATGCACGACGACGACGCGCTTGCCAACAAGAAAGCAGTGGAAGGCCCGGCCGATGCCTGAACGCCCGCGAGGGCGCAGCTCAAACAGGCCATCGCCGAAAGCGCGAGAGTGCGGCAGACGAAGACTGGGCCCGTGCTCCGCCAGCAGTTCAGCCAATCGGGCGTAATCGGCCAGGACATCTACTGACCATGAGTGGATCTCGGAGAGAACGCGTTCATGAAAGTAGGTGATTTCAAACGCCATGCGCTATGTTAGCAAAAATGCTAACCAACCGCAGTAAGGCGACCATGATGCCGACCGTTTGAGGTCAATCGTGGACCGAAGTCTGGCCGCAGGAAAAACCCTTTAACCCGAAAATTCAAAGAAAAATGGCCCTCAGCCCCCGTCAAATAGCGATAGTTTGCTATTGATAGTGCAGCATTCACGTCCCTGCCATCACCCCCGCTGGCGCCGCGCCTCGTACAGGCACACGCCGCTGGCCACCGAGACATTGAGGCTTTCGACCGCGCCCTGCATGGGGATGCTGACGAGTTCGTCGCAGGTCTTGCGGGTGAGCTGGCGCATGCCTTCGCCCTCGGCGCCGAGCACCAGCGCGGTGGGGCCTTTCAGATCGACCTGGTAGAGAGTTTTGGGGGCGTCGTCGCTGGTGCCGATGCACCAGATGTTGCGCTCCTTGAGTTCGCCCAGGGTGCGCGCGAGGTTGGTCACCATGAAGTACGGCACGGTTTCGGCCGCGCCGCTGGCCACCTTGGCCACGGTGGCATTGATGCCCGCCGCATGGTCTTTGGGGGCAATCACGGCTTGTGCACCCGCGCCGTCTGCCACGCGCAGGCACGCGCCCAGGTTATGGGGGTCGGTGACACCGTCGAGCACCAGAATCAGCGGTGCGGTA
>JBGSNW010000144.1:0-4142 GCA_041739435.1 Burkholderiaceae bacterium | reverse complement strand
CAGGCGTTTGAAGTCATTGTGACTTGAAGTTACTCTTTGTATCTTTTCCAAAAAGAAGATTCTTCGTATCCAAGCCGATTTCCTGGACCGTTTTCTGAACTTGCGCCTCCGCAGGTGGTGGTGGCGACACCGTACATGGCGCAGATGGTCGCGGCGACGGCCGTTGCGGCCACCCCGGCCCGGCTCGCCCGCGCCCAACACGACTGATCAGCGGTGCAAGGCCGTGAACGCGGCAAATTCCCAGCGGCGAAACCCCAGCAGCAGGGTGTAGCCCTCGCGGTCTTTCTCGGGCAGCTTCTGGTCGGCCTGGTGCTGCTGGGCAAAGTCCTGGGCCACACGCTGCAGGCGCTCCAGGAAGGCCGGGGCCAGGCTGCGGCCGATCGAACCGTGCACCAGTTGCAGGCCTTCGCCGGGGCCGTCAAAGCCGCCTGAAAAATAGTCGAGCAGCGCGTTGTCGCGAAAGTAGTCCATCACCGGCCCGTGTGGCAGCCAGCGGAAGGTTTTGGCCAGCTTGAGCCGGTAGCGGTTGAGCGGGCGCAGCTCGATGATGCCGATGCGGTCCAGCTGCGCCAGGTACTTCACGCCCTCGGCCTCGGTCAGCCGGTACTGGCCGGTGATCTGCTCCAGCGTCCACTGGCTGAGCACACAAATCGCCACCAGCAGCAGCTTCTTGTCGGCCACCACGGCCTTTTCCTGCGCCAGCGTCAGTTGCGCCAGCAGCGGCTGCGCGTCGGCCACGCGGCGGGCCAGTTCGGCAAAGTCCAGCCGCAGCGCGCGGCAGATGGCGTCGATGCGCGACAGCGACATGTCGCCCTTGGCCAGCATGCGCTTGACGCTGCTCTCGGCCAGCCCCAGGGCCTGCGCCAGGTCGGCATAGGTCATTTGTGCAGCCTTGAGTTCTTTTTTCAGCAGGGTGACGAGATCGGCGGTGGTGCTCATGGGTATCGATTATCGATACCCCAAGGCATCAAAATCAACACAAAGGCAATGAATTGAACTTTCGGGCGCCGCGAAGCCGGACACTGCTCCCCGCCACAGCGGCTGCCGCGCCGTGCGGCACAATGCCCCACAGCCTGCGGGGCCACCCCCCAAACAGAGGAGCTTGCATGTCATCGAACCCTGCGAACGACCACCCCAACCAGTTCGCCCTGCTGCGCCAGCGCCGCTTTGCCCCGTTCTTCTGGACCCAGTTTTCGGGGGCCGCCAACGACAACCTGTTCAAGTTTGCCTTCACCGTGATGGTGACCTACCAGCTGCAGATCGGCTGGCTGCCACCGGCCATGGCCGGGCTGGTGATCGGGGCGCTGTTCATCCTGCCGTTTCTGCTGTTCAGCGCCACCAGCGGGCAGTTGGCCGACAAATACGACAAACGCACGCTCATCGTGTTTGTGAAGCGGCTGGAGATCGCCATCATGGCGGTGGCGGCCTGGGGCTTCTTCAGTGCCAACATTCCGCTGCTGCTGGCCTGCACCTTTGGCATGGGGCTGCATTCCACGCTGTTCGGGCCGGTCAAGTTTGCCTACCTGCCACACCACCTGAACGAGCGCGAACTCACTGGCGGCAACGGCATGATCGAAATGGGCACCTTCGTGGCCATTTTGCTGGGCAACGTGGCGGGCGGGCTGATCATTGCCGTGCCCGAGATCGGCGCGCACCACGTGGGTTTTGCCTGCGTGGGCCTGGCCATCCTGGGGCGTGGGGTGTCGCATTTCATCCCCGCGTCACCCGCAACCGACCCCACGCTCAAGATCAACTGGAACCCCTTCACCGAAACCGTGCGCAACCTGGGCCTGGCGCACCAGAACCTCGTGGTGTTCCGCTCGCTGCTGGGCATCAGCTGGATGTGGTTTTTTGGCGCGGTGTTCTTGAGCCAGTTTCCCAGTTTTGCCAAGGAGGTTCTGCACGGCGACGAGCAGGTGGCCTCGCTGCTGCTGGTGGTGTTCTCGATCGGCATCGGCACCGGCGCGCTGCTGTGCGAGCTGCTGAGCCGCCGCCACGTGGAAGTGGGCCTGGTGCCGCTGGGGGCCATCGGCATGAGCGTGTTTTCGATCGACCTGTATTTTGCGTCGCGTGGCCTGCCGCCCGCGGGCAACCTCGCGCTGGGCCAGTTCGTTGGCATGGCCGCCCACTGGCGCGTGATGGCCGACCTTTTGCTGCTCAGCCTGTTCGCGGGCCTGTACAGCGTGCCCATGTACGCGCTGATCCAGCTGCGCGCGCAACCCACGCACCGCGCCCGCATCATCGCGGCCAACAACATCCTGAACGCGTTGTTCATGATCGCCAGCTCGGTCATTGCCGGGCTGCTGCTCAAGAACGGCTTCACCATCCCGCAGATCTTCCTGCTCACCGGCATCGCCAACGCGGTGGTGGCGTTCTACATCTTCATGCTGGTGCCCGAATACCTGCTGCGCTTCGTGGCGTGGGTGGCCTCGCGTTTTGTCTACCGCTTCAAGGTGATGGGCGACGAACACATCCCCGTGACCGGCCCGGCCCTTCTGGCCTGCAACCACGTGAGTTTTGTCGACGCCGTGCTGCTCATGGCGGCCAGCCCGCGGCCCATCTGCTTCGTGATGGACCACCGCATCTTCAAGCTGCCGGTGCTGGGCTGGCTGTTCAGGCTGGCCAAGGCCATCCCCGTGGCTTCGCAAAAGGAAAACCCGGCGGTGTACGAAGCCGCCTTCGAGCGCGCCGCGCAGGTGCTGCGCGACGGCGAGCTGCTGGCCATCTTCCCCGAAGGCGCCATCACCCGCGACGGACAGTTGCAGCCCTTCAAGGCCGGCATCCAGAAAATTCTGGAGCGCGCCCAGGCCGACGGCCTCACGGTGCCCGTGATCCCCATGGCGCTCACCAACCTCTGGGGCAGCTACTTCAGCCGCGTCGAGCAGGGCAACGCCATGGTGCGGCCGTTCCGCCGTGGCATGTTCAGCCGCGTGGGGTTGAACGTGGGGGAGGCCGTGGCGGCCCGGCAGGTCACGCTCCCGGGGCTGCACGAGCGCGTGGCCGGTTTGCTGCGGTGTTGATGCCGCGAGCGACTTTCGCCTGGCGAGCGGCTTTCAACCGGGCTTCCAGTCGCGCCACGACCTGATCCGCGGGGACACCGGTGCCGGCGCGCTGGGTGTCTTGATGCCCACGCGGTATTTCCAGTAACTGCCCAGGGCGCGCCGGCCAGGGCTTCGCCAATGCTGCGCGGGTTTTCAGGTGAGGCGACGCGCCACTTCAGAAAAACCAGAATCCGGCGGGCGACTTGCGGGTCCAGTTTGTCCAGTTCCCGCACAGCCGCTGGTTGCCGTCAAACGCCGGGGTCAAAGGGCGTCACCTTCCGCGCCACACCCAGCTTGAGCCCCAGCATGCCGAAAATGCGGTTCATGGTCTGCTCGCCGTGGGCGTGTCCTTTCACCTCCAGCCCCAACGGGCGGGCCAAAGTATCGAATATTGCGCCTTCGCAGGTGGTTTTTTGATTCTGGTTGATGAAAATGCCCTTGAAAGTGCGTGCCCGCCCGCACCATCCGCCCCATGTTCAACAACCCACCGAGGTTTCACATGGCAGGCAGTACCCGTTCCCCCCTCACCGTGATGCGCGACACCCGCGCTTGGCAGCTCCAGGTCTGGCTGTCTTTTGGGCTCGCGGTGTTTCTTTGCGCCGTTGGCCTGGCTTATCTGCCGGGGCAGGCGCTGGACCGCGCGTTCATGGTGATGGGGTATGTGTTCTGCCTGTCCACGGTGTTCGTGTTGTCCAAGGCGGTGCGCGACACACAGAAGGCGCGCCTCACGGGCGAGGCCGAAACGCCGATGTGGCGCCCGGTGGTCTGGGGCGGTTTTGCGGTGGCCATGGGGCTCACGGCCTGGGGCCTGCAGCGCATGGAGATCAACGAAACCTACAAGGCTTACCTGGGCGTGAGCTGGCTCTATCTAGTGACCTCGGCGTTCACGCTGGCCAAGACGCTGCGCGACCGGCATGAAGCCGATCTGGCCGATCGGGCCGAAACCCACCTTGTTCGGGAGTGATGACATGGCACGTTCTTCTTTCATGACCCGCACACTGCTCGCCGCCAGCCTGGCGCTGGCCCTGGTGGCAAGCCCCGCGCGGGCGCAGAGCGAGGCCTCGCTGATGTTGTCGGCCCTGCCGCTGGCCTCGGTGGTGG
>JBGSNW010000109.1:0-2277 GCA_041739435.1 Burkholderiaceae bacterium | reverse complement strand
GCCTGCCGGGCGGGCTGTTCCAGCGCATGGGCGTGGCCTGACCGCAAGCGGCGCCCGGGAGCAGTCCACAAACGCCCGCCAGACCTTGACCGCGGGAATGGGGATCGGCCCGGGCGCCGCGAGCACGGTTCTGCGCTATATTGGGCACATGTTTGAAGTGCTCGTCTACGTCTACGAAAACTACTGGCGAGGCGATGCATGTCCCGAGCTGCCCCTGCTCGGCCGCAAGCTCGGTGCCATCGGTTTCGACGAAGAAGAAATCCAGCAGGCACTGGTCTGGCTTGATGGCCTGAACGTCGCGGCCCGCAGCACCGAAATCATCCTGCCGTCTGATACCCCGGAGCCTGCTGCCACGCGGGCCCCGGTGGCGCCCTCAACCCAGAGCCTGCGCGTTTATGCCGTGGCCGAGCAGGACCATCTGGGGGCGGAATGCCTGGGTTTCGTGCGTTTTCTGGAGTCCGCGGGCGTCCTGCCACCCCCCATGCGTGAAATCGTGCTCGACCGCGCCATGGCCGCTCCCGGAAATCCCGTCTCGCTGGACGACCTGAAAATCATCGTGCTGATGGTGTACTGGAGCCTGGGGCAGGAACCCGACACCCTGTTGCTGGACGAGCTCTGCGACAGCCCCGTGGGGCGGCTCGCCCACTGATCCGCGCGAAGCCCTGGCACAGAACCTCGGGCAGGTGCGCTCAGGCCAGCAGACGTGCCGGATTGGCGTCGAGCTTGGCCAGCGCCTCGCGCGTGGCGCGCACGGTCAGCGCCTCTTCTTCGGTCGGCACCAGCAGGCCCGCCTGCAGATAGGCCGCCAGGCGGTTCGCTTGCATCAGATAACTGTGGCCGTCCGACGTGACGAACAGGTGGAGTTGTTTGCGCTGGCTGCGCCACACATACTGCACCTGCGCGGCCTTGCCGTTGTGATCAATGGCGAACCAGGCGCCGAGATCGATGGCCTGCGACCAGGCCACCATGCCCGCGCTGGGCTTCGAACCCCCTTCGGTGATCACCTCAATGTTGGACGCATCAATGCCAAGCATCATCTCGACGCTTTCGGCGTTGAGCGGCAGGTCGCCCATTTCCTCGTCGCCGACAAAGTCTTCGAGGTTGGCCAGCCGCTTGGACATGGCGTCGATGGCGGCCTGCGGGATCGCCTCGGTCTTGGACATGAAGGCGTCCGCCAGCGTGTCGCCAATGATCTTGATGTGGGCTTCCTGAGTCGCCCCCACGACGCCCAGCATGGTCATGCCCTGCCGCAGACGCTGCAACAGGTTGGGCAGGTCCTGGATGACACGCGCCCGGTCGGTGCGATTGGGCTTGGCACTGGCCGCCCACACCAGATCGGTGGCGGTGCGCTTGAGCATGAGTGTGTCTTCGTGCTGCGGCCCGTTCTTGACCGCTGCCAGCGCCAGCACCTCGGCCCAGACCTTGAACAGGAACTCGCGGATTTCATCGCGCACCTGCATGGTGTTGAGCATGTTGCGCATTTCAATGGTGTACTGAATTGACAGGGTTTCCTTTTGCTCGACCTGCTGCGCCACCGAAACCACGCGCTGGGTGCCCCCGGCTTCGGTCAGGAAGCGCGAAAGGAATTTCTGGAATTCGTCGTAGACCAGCTGGAAGACCCGGCGTCCGGTTTCGGGATATTGCTCGATCACCTGCACCACGCGCTTGATTTCGGATTCCAGCGCGCTGCCACCGATGGACGCCACGTCAAAACCCATCACACAGCCGCCCATGCGATCAATCAGCTGACGGGCCGGATGTTCCAGCGTGCCAAAAAACTCGGGTTCGGCGATGGCCACGCGCAACACCGGCATCTGCAGCCGGGCAAACCAGACGCGGATCGTCGCCGGAATACGTTCTTCGGCCAGGATGCTCTGGAACATCAGGGCCACGATTTCCACCGTGGCTTTTTCAGCGGTGCTGGCGGCTTTGTCCTTGAGGGTGTTGGCGCGCTCGCGCAGCCGCCCCGCCACCTGCTGGACCGCGGCACTGTCGTACACCGCATGGGGGTCGGCGTAGTCGGCACCTTCGGCCGACTCGAATTCCGAAATGGCCGCCGCCAGGGCGGGCGACGGCGGCGATGGCCGGGTGGCGTCGAAGTCCGACACGCGGTCGCTGAGCAATCGGCGCAACTGGCCCAGTACCCCCTGGGCACGCTGGCGCACCCGCGACAACGGCGTTCCCGTGGTGAGCATGCGGGTTTCTTCAGCGGCGCGGGTGAAACCCCCGCTGGGACCCATGCGCGAACTGGGCGGTGCCGCACCACTGGCGGGCCCG
>JBGSNW010000074.1:0-2467 GCA_041739435.1 Burkholderiaceae bacterium | reverse complement strand
CGCGGCCCCTGTGCAGCGGCCCGTCGCGCAAGGAGCGCGCTTATTGGCTGGTCGTGGTGGCGGTGGCCATGCTGGTGGTTTCGGCACTCAAGCGCTTCACCCGCACCAGCTGCCCATGGGACCTGGTGGAATTCGGCGGGCCGGCCACCTATCTGCCGCACTGGCTGCTGGGCGTGAGCGACGGCGGGCCGGGGCATTGTTTTCCATCGGGCCACGCGGTGGCCGCGTTCGGATTTTTTGGCCTGTACCTGCTCTGGAAACCCTGGCGCCCGCGTTTTGCCCGTGGCGTGCTGGCGACGGTCTGGATGTTTGGCCTGGCCTTTGGCTGGGCCCAGATGGCGCGCGGCGCCCATTTCGCCAGCCATACGCTGTGGTCGGCCTGGCTGTGCTGGGTCACTTGCCGCGCCGCTGAACGCCTCTGGCGCGCGCCTGGCACGCTAACAACCCGCGCAACGTCCGCGGCGGCGAAATAGTGGCCGTCTGACCTCGGTTCTCTCCAACGCGCCGAACCGCCCCTCGCCCGCAGGCGTCTGCACACACGCCGCGAACCTCAATCGGTTTTCGCGCCGTTGCGGAACCACTGGCCGATCAGTTCGCGCTCGGCGTCGGTGATGCCGGTGGCGTTGTTCATGGGCATGAGTTTTTGCACCACCACCTGCTGGTAGATCGTCTGGGCGTGTTGCTGAACCAGCGCGGGCGAATCGAGCCGCACGTTCTTCATCTGCACCGCTGCGCCGTGGCACATGTCACAGCGCCGGGCCAGCACGTCCTGCACATTTTTGAAGCCTTTTTGGCCATCAGCCCCCGTCGAATGGCCATTGTTTGCTATTGAAACAGAAGCATTCGATGGCGCATCCACGGGTCGTAGCCAGCCGATCACCCCCAGGAGCACCACCACCCCCGCCAGCGCGTAGGGCCACGGGTGCGTGTTGCGCCCCAGCTTGAAGCCGTGGCGCATCACGAAAAACTGCCGGATGGCGGCCCCCGCGAACATCATGAGGATCAGCACCAGCCAGTTCTGGGGGTGGCTCCAGGTGAAGCTGTAGTGGCTCGACAGCATGGCAAACAGCACCGGCAGCGTGAAGTAGGTGTTGTGCACGCTGCGCTGCTTGCCGCGCTGGCCATGGACCGGGTCCACCGGCTGCCCGGCCTTGATCTGCGCCACCACCTTGCGCTGACCCGGGATGATCCAGTGCGCCACGTTGGCCGTCATGGCCGTGGCCAGCATCGCCCCCACCAGCAGGAAGGCCGCGCGCCCGGCAAACCACTGGCAGGCCAGCCACGAGGCCACGCACACCAGCACCCCCACCAGCACGCCCACGATGGCGTCGCCGTTCTTGCGCTGCCCCCAGACGCGGCAAATCAGGTCATACAGAAGCCAGAACACCACCAGAAACGCCAGCGCCACGCCAATGGCCGCGCCGGACGACCAGTCCATGCGCGACTTGTCGATCAGGTAGGTGCCCGCGTTCCACAGATACGACACGGTGAACAGCGCAAAGCCGCTCAACCAGGTGGAATAACTTTCCCAATAGAACCAGTGCAGATGCCGCGGCAGCGTGGGCGGCGCCACCGCGAACTTCACCGGGTGGTAGAAGCCGCCGCCGTGCACGGCCCAGAGCTCGCCACTCACGCCCTGCTTCTTCAGGTCGTCGTCCACCGGCGGGGTGAGACTGCTGTCCAGAAAAACGAAATAGAACGACGAGCCGATCCAGGCGATGGCGGTGATGACGTGGAGCCAGCGCAGCAGCAGATTGGCCCAGTCGAGCAGGTAACTTTCCATGACCCTCAACCCTTGTGGCACCCGGCAGGGGCGCCGGATGCATTCCACCTGCTCACCACCGCGGGCGCTCTGAGCAGCGATTGGGCCACGCACACGGGCTCAAGCTGGGAGACCCGTCGCCGCTGCGACCTGTTCACAATAATTGTATACACCTTGCCACCTCCGGCACATGGATGGAAACACCTGCAACTCAGGGGTTTCCCGGGGTCAGGGTTTGCAACAACTGTGCCGCCACGGCCACGGCAATGACTTCCGGCTCCTTGCCCGCGATGCCGGGCACGCCGATCGGACAGGTGATGTGCGCAAGCTCCGCATCGGCATGCCCCCGCGCCTCCAGGCGATGGCGGAAGGTGGCCCATTTGGTCTTGCTGCCGATCAGGCCCACATAGGGCAGATCACCCTGCGCACGCTGCCGCGCCAGGCACGCTGCCACGATGTCCAGGTCCTCGGCGTGGCTGAAGCTCATGATGAGCACCCGGGAACCGACGGCCAGGCCGGGCACCGCGCCCTGCACCGGGTCGGAGTGCTCGCACAACACGTTGGTGGGCACATCGGCGGGAAAGATGCCATCGCGGCTGTCGATCCATGTGACGGCGAACGGCAAGGTGGAGAGCACGGCCGCCAGCGCGGCGCCCACATGGCCGCCGCCGAACAAGGCCACGGGTGTCTGCGGCACGACCAGCC
>JBGSNW010000065.1:0-21586 GCA_041739435.1 Burkholderiaceae bacterium | reverse complement strand
GCCGCGCAGCCCGGCAATGCTGGCGATGGCGCAAATGCGGCCGCCCGGTGGCATGTGGCGGGCAGCCTCTCGCATGCACAGCCAGGTTCCGATGACGTTCACGTCGTGGATGCGCCGGAACTGGGCGACGGTGATGTCCATGAACGGTGTGGTGTCCACCACGCCCGCACTGGTGACCAGAGCGTCCACGCGTGTCAGGAATGCCGCCGCACGGTCAAAAGCGGCGACCACCTGCGGCTCATCGGCAACGTCGCAAAAGGCACTGCCATGCCGGGTGCCGGGCGCATCCAGGCCGGCCTGCAGCGCAACGGCCTCGGCGCCGTGGGCGTCCAGATCCAGCCCATAGGTGTGGTAGCCCGCGTGGGCCAGCGCCAATACCGTGGCGGCGCCGATGCCGCTGGCCGAGCCGGTGACGATGCAGGTGGAAAACGGGGCGGGCATGGTGGGGACAATAACAAAAAAAAGCCGCCCGAAGGCGGCTTTTCGTCCACAGGAGCGCCTGGCAGGAGGCGGTCGCTCAGTCGGCGTACTGCTTGGCCGCGTCCACCACGGCCTTGAGTTTGGTGATCTCGGCCGCGACAAACTTCTTGTGTTCTTCCGGCTCCACCCGCTTGTCCGTGACGACCAGGGCGCCCAGGCCTTCGTTCTTCTTGATGAAGTCCGCGTCTTTCAAGGCCCGCTTGAGTGCTTCGTTGAGCGTTTTGGTCACGGCGGCGGGCGTGCCCTTGGGCGCATACAGGCCATGCCAGATGGTCAACTCGAAGTTCTTCAGGCCCATCTCCCGCAACGTGGGGTAGTCCTTGAGCAACTTGTGGCCGGTCATGGGCTTGGCGGTGGTCACGGCGAAAGCCTTCACCCGGCCGGCCTCGATCTGGCCGGTGGTGTTGGTGGTCTGGTCGCACATGACGTCCACCTGGCCACCGATCAGCGCCGTCATGGCCGGGCCGGTGCCGCCAAACGGGATGGTGGTCAGGGCCTCCTTGGTCTGCAACGCCGATTGCCACAACAGACCGCACAGATGCGACGCAGAGCCCAGACCGGCGTGCGCAAGATTGATCTTGCCGGTGTTGGCACGGATGTAGTTCTCGAAATCACGGTAGGTGTTGGCGGCAAGCTGGGGTTTGCCGATCAGCGTCATGGGCACGTCGTTGACCAGGCCCAGGTACTCAAAATCGTTGAGCGGGTTGTAGGGCAGGCGCCGGTACAGCGCGGGGGTGGCTGCCATGCCGATATGGAAGAGCAGCAGGGTATGTCCGTCGGGGCTGGCCTTGGCGACCTTGTTGGTGCCGATCGTGCCACTTGCGCCAGCGGCGTTTTCGACCACAAAATTGCTGCCCGGGATCTGCTTGGCCATGGCGATGGCCAGGTCGCGTGCGACACGGTCGGTGGGGCCACCGGCAGAGAACGGGACCACGATGGAGACGGGTCTGGAACCCGGGTAGGCCTGTGCGCTGGCGGCAAACGCCGATGCCGCGGCGATTGCCGCGATGATCATTCGTTTCATGGGAGCTCCTTGTCTGTCATGTCATGGGGACAGATCGATGCTATTCCGGTCCACGGTGGTTTCTTTCGCGGAAACTACGTAGCGCCAGGCAGGTTGGCCCGTGGCGGCGCACGGGCGATGGGGGTCGTCGCTGTGTGCTACTTGTAGCTTCGCGCGTCGTCAATGACCTTGCCATCGTTGGGCAAGGCCCCGGGGGCCAGCAGTTCGACATCGCCACGCAGCTTGGTCACGTCGCGGATGGCATCGCCGAGCTTGCCGGTCAACCCCGACGGGGGGGTGGCAACCTCCACCCTGAGCGTCATCATGTCGTTGGCCATCTCGCCAGTGACCACAAGGCGGGCCTTGAGCACTTCGGGGAAGCGCCGGGCGATTTCGGCCACCTGGCTGGGGTGCACAAACATGCCGCGAATCTTGGTGGTCTGGTCGGCTCGGCCCATCCAGCCCTTGATGCGGGTCTGGGTGCGTCCGGTGGGGCAGGTTCCGGGGAGGATGGCCGAGAGATCGCCGGTGCCAAAACGGATCAACGGGTAGTCGGGGTTGAGGGTGGTCACGACCAGTTCCCCCACCTCGCCTTCGGGCACTGGGTCGCCAGTACCGGGGCGGACGATTTCGACCATCACGCCTTCGTCCAGCACGAGGCCTTCGCGCGCGGAGGTTTCGTAGGCGATCAGGCCCAGATCGGCCGAGGCGTAGCACTGGTAGCCGTCGATGCCCTGCGCCAGATACCAGTCGCGCAGCGAAGGCGGAAACGCCTCGCCCCCGAACATGGCCTTCTTGAGGCTGGGCAGCGCCACTTCCATCGCGGCTGCTTTTTCAAGGATGATCTTCAGAAAGCTCGGCGTGCCAATGTAGCCGGCCGGCTGCAGCTCGAGCATGGCCTGTACCTGCTGCTCAGTCTGGCCTGTTCCCCCGGCAAACACCGTACAGCCCAGGGCGTGGGCACCGGTTTCCATCATCGAGCCCGCGGGCACGAAGTGGTAGCTGAAGCAGTTGTGGATCAGTTCACCGGGCCGGAACCCGGCGGCAAAAATGGCGCGTGCCATGCGCCAGTAATCCCGGGCCGCGCCTTCGGGCTCGTAAATCGGGCCGGGGCTGGCGAACACGCGCGGCATGGCGGCGCCGGGGGTAATGGCGTTGAAGCCGCCGAACGTCCCGACGGCGCCGAGCTGGGCCCGCAGGGCTTTTTGCCGTTCCAGCAGTTCATGTTTGCGCGTGACGGGAAGACGCGCCAGCGCCGCGCGCGTGGTGACCGTCCGGGCGTCCACGCCGGCGAGTATCTCGGCAAAGGCCGCGGAACGGGCTTGCGCGTGTGCGATCTGCCCCGAAAGCGCCGCCAGTTGCGCGGCTTCGCGGGCTTCGGGGGCGCGGGTTTCCAGCGCGTCGTAGTGCTGAGTCATGGGCGTGTTTTTCAGTGGAATGGGGTCGGCCGCATCACGCCAGCCAGCGCTTGCGGCGTTTGTAGCTCTTGACGTCGCGAAAACTCTTGCGCTCGCCACCCCCCACGCCGAGGTAGAACTCCTTGACGTCTTCGTTGTTGGCCAGCTCTGCCGCGGGGCCGTCCATCACGATGCGACCCGACTCCATGATGTAGCCGTAGTCGGCGTATTTCAGCGCCATGCTGGTGTTCTGCTCGGCCAGCAGGAAGGTGACCTTCTCGCGCTGGTTCAGGTCTTTCACGATATTGAAGACTTCTTCCACGATCTGGGGCGCCAGCCCCATGGAGGGCTCGTCGAGGAGCACCACGCTGGGGTTGGCCATCAAGGCGCGGCCAATGGCGCACATTTGCTGTTCACCCCCCGAGGTGTAGGCCGCCTGCGAGGTGCGGCGGGTCTTCAGGCGCGGGAAATACGTGTACACCTTCTCCAGGTTGCGCGCCACCTCGGCCTTGTCCTTGCGGGTGTAGGCGCCGGTCAGCAGGTTTTCCTCGATGGTCAGGTGGGCAAAACAATGGCGTCCCTCCATCACCTGCACCACGCCGCGCTGCACCAGATCGGCGGGGGAAAGATTTTCAATGCGCTCGCCGCGCAGCTCAATCGAACCTTTGGTGACCTCCCCGCGCTCGCCGCGCAAAAGGTTGGAGACCGCCCGCAGCGTGGTGGTCTTGCCCGCTCCGTTGCCGCCCAGAATGGCCGCGATCTTGCCTTCCGGCACATTGAGGGAGACGCCCTTGAGCACGAGGATCACATGGTTGTAGATGACCTCGATACCGTTGACGTTGAGAACGATGTTGGGTGTTTCCATGGCAATTCAGTGGGTTGACCAGTCAACAGGGCTGCGTGCAGCGCTGTTGACTGGCGGCTCGGGCGAGCCGCACGCGCGGCCCCATCTCCGGGGAGTCGGGGCCGCGATGGATCAGGACTGGCAGTCGGCGCCGGTACGCCGCGTCAGCTTTTTCTCGGCGGCGTACTTGTCGGCGGCGGCCTTGACCATGGGCCGGATGATCTGCTCGTCACCCTGCATCCAATCCGTGGTGAAGGTCCACTTTTTTCCGTCCCAGGTATGGATCCGCGCCCACGCTGCGCCCATGTGGTCCTGGCACGAGGTGGAGACGGGGCGCATGACGCCCTTGAATCCCAGTGCGTCCAGCTTGGCCTGCGTGAGGTTCAGGTTCTCATAGCCCCAGCGCGCCTGTTCCGAGCTGACCCACTTGCCCTTGCCAAAGCGCTCTTGAGCGGAACGAACCCCTTCCACCGCCAGCATGGCGGCCGACAGCCCGCGCATGTAAAGCACTTGCCCAACCTCGTCTTTCGGACCGGTGCCCTGTCCCTTGGCATGAACTTTCTCGAGCACCTCCTTGACGATGGCGGATTGGGGCTCGGCGCCATGCTGCAGCGCCAGCGCGTTGTAGCCCTTGGCGCCATCACCAACGTCCTTGACATCGGGCTCCGCGCCGGACCACCACACACCGTACATTTTTTCACGCGGGTAGCCGGTGGCCACCGCTTCTTTCAGCGACGTGGAATTCATCACGCCCCAACCCCACAGGAAGACATAGTCGGGACGGCTCTGGCGAATCTGAAGCCAGGTGGACTTTTGCTCGACCCCGGGGTGGGTGACGGGCAACAGCTGAAGCGTGAAACCATGGGAGGCCGCACGCTCCTGCAGCAAGGGGATGGGCTCCTTGCCATAGGGGCTGTCGTGATAGACCAGCGCGACCTTCTTGCCCTTGAGCTTGTCCAGTCCCCCCTCTTTTTTGGCAACCTGCTGGACCAGCACGTCGGCCGCCACCCAGTAGGTGCCCACCAGCGGGAAGTTCCACTTGAACACGCCGCCGTCGGCCGACTCGCTGCGACCGTAACCGGAGGTGATCAGCGGGATCTTGTCGCCCGGGGCTTTTTCGGTCAGGGCAAAGGTGATGCCGGTGGACAGGGGCTGGAACACGGTGGCGCCGCCGTTCTTGCCCTTGAGGCGCTCATAACATTCCACGCCGCGGTCGGTGGCGTAGCCGGTCTCGCATTCTTCCCAGGTGGTTTTGACGCCGTTGATGCCGCCCCGGGCGTTCACCAGCTTCAGGTAGTCCACATAACCATTGGCAAACGGCACGCCGTTGGGGGCATAGGCGCCCGTGCGGTACACCAGCACGGGGAAGAACTGTTCCTTGGCCTGCGCGAACGCCGCTGGTGCGACCAGCGCGCTGGAAAAACCTGCGGCCGCGACCGTGGCGGCAAGGACGAGTTGACGAAGCTTCATGGTTTGTCTCCTGTAAAAAGGTGAAGCACAAGGGAAAGGGAGGGATGGCCTCGTAGTGAACGCGAATTCTTCAAAAGGGTGTGTCAGGGATGACCCGCAAGCCATCAATGGGGGAACGGCCACAGCCGCAACTTCTGCTTGGCCACGCTCCAGAGTCGCGCGAGCCCGTGGGGTTCGACGATCAGGAACCAGACGATCAACACCCCAAAAATCATCAGTTCGGCGTGCGAGACGGCCGCGGTGGAAATTTCAACCCCCACCAGATTGCCCAGCACCGGCAGGAACTGGTTGAGGAAAATCGGCAGGACCACGATGAAGGCGGCGCCGAAGAAGCTGCCCATGATGGAACCCATGCCACCAATAATGACCATGAACAGCAACTGAAACGAACGGTCGATCCCGAAGGCCGCGGGCTCCCAGGACTCGAGGTGGACGAACCCCCACAGGGCGCCCGCCACGCCCACCACGAACGAACTGACCGCAAAGGCACTCAGCTTGGCGTAAGTGGGGCGGATGCCGATCACGGCGGCGGCCACGTCCATGTCGCGAATGGCCATCCATTCGCGCCCGATGGCGCTGCGCACCAGGTTCTTGGCCAGCAAGCCGAACACCACCAGCAACACCAGGCAGAACATGTACTTCTGGAACGGCGTCTGAATTGGCAGACCAAAAACCTGGAGGTTGGACACCGACACCGAGCCCGAAGCATTGTTGTTGGTGAACCAGCCCACGCGCAAAAAGGCCCAGTCACAGAAAAACTGCGCGGCCAGGGTGGCCACCGACAGGTACAGGCCTTTGACGCGCAAGCTGGGGATGCCGAAGAAAATCCCGACAAGGGTCGCAAAGATGCCCCCCGAAATCAGCGCGACAAGCAGTGGCATGCCGTCGATGCGGATGTAGGTGTTGTAGGCCGCGTAAGCGCCCACGGCCATGAAAGCACCCGACCCCAGGGAGATCTGCCCGCAATACCCCACGAGCAGGTTCACGCCCAGCGCGGCCAGCGCCAGGATCAGGAACGGAATCAGGATGGCGCGGTACATGTATTCGTCGACCAGCAGCGGCACGCCGATGAAGGCAAACGCCACCAGCGCGATCACGGCCCAGCGGTCCTGCGCGATCGGGAAAATCTGCTGATCCGATGCGTAGTTGGTCTTGAACTGGCCGTTTTCTCTGTAGAACATCTGTGGTCCTCAAACAATCTTTTAGCTACGACACGCTTTGCTTAACTTTGCTGCGCAAAGTCAGTTTTCGCTGAAAAATCATCGACGTGTGTCTTTCAGACACGGTCAATGATTTTTTCCCCAAACAGACCCTGTGGCCGGAACAGCAGGAACACCAGCGCCAGCACGTAGGCGAACCAGATCTCGATGCCACCGCCCACGTACGGGCCCAGGTACACCTCCGACCATTTTTCGCCCACGCCGATGATCAGGCCGCCGATGATGGCGCCGGGCACCGAGGTCAGCCCGCCCAGAATGATCACCGGCAGGGCGCGCAAGGCAATGGTGGACAGTGAAAACTGCACGCCCAGTTTGGAGCCCCAGATCATGCCGGCCACCAGCGCCACGATGCCGGCCACGCACCACACGATGACCCAGATGCGCCCCAGGGGGATGCCGATGGACTGGGCCGCCTGGTGGTCGTCCGCAACTGCGCGCAGCGCCCGGCCCGTGGATGTTTTCTGGAAAAAAACCGACAGCAGGGCCACCAGTGCCGCGGCGATCACGGCGGCAATCACGTCTTCCTTGTTGACAAGCACGCCGCCCTCGAAAGCCGATTCGAAGATGAACACGGGGTCCTTGGGCATGCCGATGTTGATGGAATACACATTGCTGCCGAATACCGTTTGCCCCAGGCCTTCAATGAAGTAGGTGATGCCCAGCGTGGCCATCAGCAGCGTGGTGCCTTCCTGGTTGACCAGATGACGCAACACCAGGTACTCAATGACCCAGGCCATCACGAACATGATCAAGCCAGCGATCAAAAACGCCGCAATGTTGGCCAGCAAGGGGTTTTCCATGCCGGTCCATTGCGGAATCCATTCGGAAAAGCGGGCCATGGCCAGCGCGGCAAAAAGCACCATCGCGCCCTGGGCAAAGTTGAACACGCCCGACGCCTTGAAGATCAGCACGAACCCCAGCGCGACCAGCGCGTACAGCATGCCGGTCATGAGGCCGCCAAGGGTGGTTTCCAGAAAAAAAGCCATGATGAGAGTCCTCAGTGAGAAGTGCCCAGATAGGCACTGATCACGTCTTCGTTGTTGCGAACTTCGTTGGGCGTGCCATCACCGATCTTCTTGCCATAGTCGAGCACGACAACGCGGTCGGAAATGTCCATCACCACGCTCATGTCGTGTTCGATCAGCACGACCGTGGTGCCGAACTCGTCGTTCACGTCCAGCACAAAGCGGCTCATGTCCTGTTTTTCCTCGACGTTCATGCCGGCCATGGGCTCGTCGAGCAGCAGAACCTGGGGCTCCATGGCCAGGGCGCGGCCCAGGTCCACACGCTTTTGCAGACCGTAGGGCAATTGCCCCACGGGGGTTTTGCGATAGGCCTGGATTTCCAGAAAGTCGATGATGTGCTCCACAAACTCGCGATGCCGCACCTCTTCACGCGCCGCCGGGCCAATGCGCAGCGCCTGCATGAACAGATTGCTTTTCATTCGCAGGTTGCGCCCGGTCATGAGGTTGTCAATCACGCTCATGCCCTTGAACAGCGCCAGGTTCTGGAACGTGCGCGCGACGCCCATTTCGGCCACCTGGCGCGAATTCATGTGGTCAAACGTCTGGCCCCGGAACGTGATGGTGCCTTCCTGCGGCGTGTAAACACCGTTGATGCAGTTGAGCATGGAGCTCTTGCCCGCGCCGTTGGGGCCGATGATGGCGCGGATCTCGTGCTCTTTCACGTCGAATGAAATGTCGGTCAGCGCGTTCACGCCGCCAAACCGCAGGCTGATGTTCTTGACCTCCAGGATGACGTCGCCAATCTTTTTGGTGCTGGCGGCAGCTTCTGCACGCGCAGCGCTCATGTCGGTAGTTGTGCTCATGGTGTCGAGGGGCGGGTTCAGGCGGCGGCTTTCACCGGGGCAAAGGTTTTGGCGTCCGAGATCTGGAGGGTGGCGCTCACGCTGCCGCTGCGACCGTCCTCGAACTTCACCACGGTTTCGATGAACTGCTCGGCCTTGCCACCATAAAGGGCATCGACCAGTGGCTGGTATTTTTCGGCGATGAAACCACGACGGACCTTGTTGGTGCGGGTGAGTTCGCCGTCGTCGGCGTCCAGTTCCTTGTGCAACACGAGGAAGCGGCTGATCTGGCTGCCCGCCAGCAGTTCGTCGGCGGCCAGGTCGGCATTGACCTTTTCCACACATTCCTTGATCAGCTGGTACACCTCGGGTTTTTGCGCCAGATCCGCGTAGCCCGCGTAGGGCAGGTTGCGCCGCTCGGCCCAGTTGCCCACGGCGTCAAAGTCGATGTTGAGCATCACGCAGACTTTCTCGCGCTGGTCGCCGTAGGCCACCACCTCCTTGATGTGGGGGAAGAACTTGAGCTTGTTTTCCACGTACTTGGGGGCGAACATGGCCCCGTCGTTGGCACCGCCCTTGATGCGGCCCACGTCCTTGACGCGGTCGATGATCTTCAGATGGCCAGACTTGTCCAGGAACCCTGCGTCGCTGGTGTGGTACCAGCCCTCGGGCGTCAGCACCTCGGCGGTGGCGGCCGGATTTTTGTAGTATTCCTTGAGCAGTCCGGGCGAGCGGACCAGAATTTCGCCGTTGTCGGCCAGCTTGATCTCGACGCCGCGGCAGGGCACACCCACGGTGTCGGCCTTGGCCTCGTGGTCGGGTTGAAGGCACACGAACACGG
This sequence comes from Burkholderiaceae bacterium, assembly GCA_041739435.1. Taxonomy (GTDB): domain Bacteria; phylum Pseudomonadota; class Gammaproteobacteria; order Burkholderiales; family Burkholderiaceae_C; genus PHCI01. The sequence continues at coordinate 12,524 of JBGSNW010000065.1, read as the reverse complement.
CGGTTTCGGTCGAGCCGTACAGCTGCTTGAGATTGACGCCAATGGAACGGTAGAAGCTGAACAGATCGGGCCCGATGGCCTCGCCCGCGGTGTAGGCCACACGCACGCGGCTCATGCCGAGGTTGTTGCGCAGCGGGCCGTACACCAGAAAGTTGCCCAGCGCGTACAGCAGCGTGTTGGTCAGCCCGATGGATTTGCCGTCCATGCGGGCGGGGCCCACACGTTTGGCCAGGTCCATGAAATAGTGGAACACCTTGCGCTTGATGGCGCCGGCGTCCTCCATGCGGATCATCACGCTGGTCAGCAGGCCTTCAAAAACACGTGGCGGCGCAAAGTAGTAGGTGGGGCCAACTTCCTTGAGGTCGATCGTGACCGTGGCGGCCGACTCGGGGCAGTTCACCACGTAGCCACACACCAGCCACTGCGCGTAGCTGAAGATGTTCTGCCCGATCCAGGCGGGCGGCAGGTACGCCAGCACCTCTTCGGAGCCCGTGAGCTTGTCGAATTCGGCGCCCGCCTGGGCCCGGTCGATCAGGGTGTTGTGGGTGTGCACCACGCCCTTGGGGTTGCCGGTGGTGCCCGAGGTGAAGAACATGGCGGCCACGTCGTCGGCCCGGGCCTTTTCGATCTCGGCCCTGAAAAAACCGGGATGCTGCTGCGCGAACACCTTGCCGGCGGCCACCAGTTCGTCGAGTGACGCCAGGCCGTCCTCGACGTAATTGCGCAGGCCACGCGGGTCGTCATAAAAAATATGGCTGAGTTGCGGGCAGGTCTCGCGCACCTCCAGCATCTTGTCGACCTGTTCCTGGTCTTCCACCATGCAAAAGCGCACCTCGGCGTTGGTGATGGGGAAGGCACATTCGGCGGCGGCGGCGTCCTGGTAAAGCGGCACGGGGATGGCCCCCAGCGACTGGGCCGCCAGCATGGTGGCGTAAAGGCGGGGGCGGTTGGCCCCCACCAGCACCAGGTGTTCGCCGCGTTGCAGCCCGGCCTGGTGCAGGCCACAGGCGATGTGCTCGACCATGGTGGCCAGGCCAGCCCAGCTGTGGGTCTGCCAGATGCCGTATTCCTTTTCGCGCATGGCGGGTGCGCTGCCGCGCGTGCTGGCGTGCGTGAGCAACAATTGGGGGAACGTGGTCTGCATCCCGGGTCCTTGTCTCCAGAGTTCTCGCATCAGGCGCCATGCACCTGACCATTCCTTGGATCGAATGGCTGGCGAATAGTAAGACGATGTTTGACGCTTTTTTGTCGTTTCGATGACAATCTAGGGGTCTGCCCCCTAAGGACTTTCCCCGAGTCTCCCAACCCATGGCCACCGAACCGACCCTGCACGAACGCCGACGCGACCCCAACGCCGCAGAACTGGCGGGCATTCCCTGGCTGCCGTTGTTGTTGCCCGCCGAGCGCGAGCGCGCACTGGACGGCCTGCGGGTGAGCGACGCACGCCCCGGCGACTACGTGTGCCGCATCGGCCGACCGGTGACCTACTGGTTTGGTGTGGTGGCGGGCCTGCTCAAGATGAGCACCGACAGCGCCCAGGGCGTGACCATGACCTTCACCGGTGTGCCGCCCGGGGGCTGGTTTGGCGAGGGCACGGCGCTCAAGCGCGAGGACTACCGCTACAACATTCAGGCGTTGCGCAAGAGCGTGGTGGCGGGCCTGCCGGTCGACACCTTCCACTGGCTGCTGGACCATTCGATCGGTTTCAACCGGTTCGTGATGAACCAGCTCAACGAACGGCTGGGCCAGTTCATCGCGGCGCGCGAGATCGACCGCCTGAACAACCCCGACGTGCGGGTGGCGCGCAGCTTGGCGGCGCTGTTCAACCCGGTGTTGTACCCGGGCGTGGGCGAGGTGCTGCACATCACCCAGCAGGAACTGGGTTACCTGGTGGGCCTGTCGCGCCAGCGGGTCAATGAAGCGCTGGCGACGCTGGAGGCGCAGGGCACAATTCGCGTGGAATACGGGGGGCTGCGGGTGTTGGACCTGGCGGCCTTGCGGTCCAGCATATTTCAAGAAAAATAGGCCATTTCCCCTCGCCAAATGGTCATTGTCTGCTATATAAATGATATCAAATAAAACATCTCCCGACGCCGGCACGTTGGCCCAGGCGGGTTCGGCGGCGCCGTCCACGGCCCGCCTGAACAAACGCATGGCCGAACTCGGCCTGTGTTCGCGCCGCGAGGCCGACGACTGGATCGACCGCGGCTGGGTTCACGTCAACGGCGAACTGGCACGCATGGGCATGCAGGTTGCGCCGGACGCGAAGATCAGCGTGGACAAAAAGGCGCGCGGCCAGCAGGAACTGCGTGTCACCATCCTGCTGAACAAACCCATCGGATACGTGAGCGGCCAGGCCGAGGACGGCCACCAGCCGGCCGTGAGCCTGATCGGCGAATCCAGCCACTGGACGGGCGACCCCCTGCACCCGGCCACCGCCGGGCGCCACGGCGTGCGTTTTGTGCCGCAGCAGCTGCGCGGCCTGGCACCCGCGGGACGGCTGGACATCGATTCGGTCGGGCTGCTGGTGCTGACGCAGGACGGCCGGGTGGCGCGCCACCTGATCGGCGAGGACTCTGGCGTCGAAAAGGAATACCTGGTGCGCGTGACCTTTGGCGACGATCCCACGAACGCGATGGGACGCTTCCCGCCCGAACAGCTGGCGCGCCTGCGTCACGGGCTGGCGCTGGACGGAAAGCCGCTGCTGCCGGCCAAGGTCAGCTGGCAGAACGAAGAACAGCTGCGCATCGTGCTGCGCGAAGGCAAAAAACGCCAGATCCGCCGCATGTGCGAACTGGTGGGCCTGCGCGTGGTGGGGCTCAAACGCATCCGCATCGGCCAGGTGACGCTGGGCAACCTGCCCGTGGGGCAATGGCGCTATCTGGGGCCGAACGAACGTTTCTGACCGGCGCCCCGCGATAATCCCGGCTTGAAAATGCCTCCAACGCCCCGAAATCCAGGGGCGTTTCGTTTTGTTCCCCTCCAACCTTGTCAATCCACACAACATGAGCAAGCAAACCCTCTCATTCCAGGCCGAAGTGGCGCAACTGCTGCATCTGGTGACCCACTCGCTGTACTCCAACAAGGAGATCTTCCTGCGCGAGCTGGTCTCCAACGCGTCCGACGCCTGCGACAAGCTGCGTTTTGAGGCGCTGGACGCCCCAGCCCTGCTGGCCGACGATCCGACACTGGAAATCCGCGTGAGCTTCGACGCGGCGGCCAAAACCCTCACCATCACCGACAACGGCATCGGTCTGAGCCAGCAAGAGGCCATCGACAACCTGGGCACCATCGCCAAAAGCGGCACGCGCGACTTCGTCAGCAAGCTCTCGGGCGACCAGAAGCAGGACGCCCAGCTCATCGGCCAGTTCGGCGTGGGCTTTTACTCGGGCTTCATCGTGGCCGACAAGATCACCGTGGAGTCCCGCCGCGCCGGCCTCAAGCCGGAAGAAGGCGTGCGCTGGGTCAGCGGCGGCACGGGCGACTTCGAGGTCGAGACCATCGCGCGCGAGAAACGCGGCACCAGTGTCACCCTGCACCTGCGCGAGGACGCGCTCGACTACGCCAGCGCCTGGAAGCTCAAGGGCATCATCAACAAATACTCCGACCACATCAGCCTGCCCATCCTGATGGAGAAGGAAGAGTGGAAAGACGGCGAGCTGATCGACCCGAGCGACGAAAAAGGCGGCCGCCAGCCCGGCGCCATGGTCAAGACCGGCGAGTGGGAAACCGTCAACCAGGCCACCGCGCTGTGGGCCCGTCCCAAAAAAGACATCACCGACGCGCAGTACGCCGAGTTCTACAAGACCATCAGCCACGACTTCGAGCCGCCGCTGAGCTGGACACACAACCGCGTCGAAGGCAGCACCGAATACACCCAGCTGCTGTACCTGCCCACCAAGGCGCCACACGACCTGTGGAACCGCGACAAGAAGGCCGGCATCAAGCTCTACGTCAAGCGCGTGTTCATCATGGACGACGCCGAAGCCCTGCTGCCCAGTTACCTGCGTTTTGTGAAGGGCGTGGTCGATTCGGCCGACCTGCCGCTCAACGTGAGCCGCGAGCTGCTGCAGGAAAGCCGCGACGTCAAGGCCATCCGCGAGGGCAACACTCGCCGGGTGTTGTCCATGCTGGAAGACCTGGCCAAGGCCGACCGCCTGCCCGAAGCCCCCAAGGACGGCGCCGCCGATGCCGCGACCGACACCCCCGACGGGGTCACCGACGTGGTGAGCGAGGAAGACAAGGCCCGGGTCGGCCAGTACAGCAAGTTCTACGCCGAATTTGGCGCCGTGCTCAAGGAAGGCCTGGGCGAGGACTTCGGCAACCGCGAACGCCTGGCCAGGCTGCTGCGTTTTGCGTCCACCACCAGCGACACGGTGAGCGTGAGCCTGGCCGACTACAAGGCCCGCATGAAGGAAGGCCAGGAGGCCATTTACTACATCACCGCCGACACGCTGGCCGCAGCCAGGAACAGCCCGCAGCTTGAAGTTTTCAAGAAAAAAGGCATTGAAGTCCTGCTCATGACCGACCGCGTGGACGAATGGGCGCTCAACTTCCTCCACGACTTTGACGGCACGCCGCTGCAAAGCGTGGCCAAGGGCGCGGTCGATCTGGGCCAGCTGCAGGACGAGTCCGAAAAGAAAGCCGCCGAAGAGGCCGCCGAGGCCTTCAAGCCTGTGCTCGCCAGGCTCAAGGAGGCGCTCAAGGACAAGGCCGAGGACGTGCGCGTGACCAGCCGCCTGGTCGATTCACCGGCCTGCCTCGTGGTGCAGGACGCCGGCATGAGCATGCAGCTGGCGCGCATGCTCAAGCAGGCCGGGCAGGCCGCGCCCGAGGTCAAACCCGTGCTGGAAGTCAACGCCGGCCACCCGCTGGTGAAAAAACTCGACGGCTCGGTGCATTTCAACGATCTGGCGCACATCCTGTTTGACCAGGCGTTGCTGGCCGAAGGTGGCCTGCCGGACGACCCGGCCGCCTACGTCAGGCGCGTGAACGCGCTGCTGGCCTGAAGCGGTTTCGCATTCCAGAGCGGAACACGGGCGGCGCCGCAGACCGGGCCGTGACATGGCGCGACGGCGGCTTGCGCCCCATGCCCCGGGGCTCAGTCCGGATCGAAATCGCGCCAGCTGCCGCGCCCGGCGGGCGTGGTGGGTGTCAGGCGAAACACGATTTCGCCACTGGGCACGTGCACCACGCGAATTTCGTCGCCAAACCGGCTGGGTGTGCTTTTGGCCGCAATGGCCACGGCCTGGTGCCAGTCAGGGTAGGCGCCGCGAACGTCGGGGCGGTTGAAAAAACGGCTGCTGACCGGATGGTTGCTCTCGATGAGATAGTCGTGGCTTCCCATGATGGTTCCTCGGGTCTGGATTCCTCGGGTCTGAAGGACCATCTTAGGCCGCACCGTGTGGCACGTCCATGACAACCGGGCGCTGGAAAGGGGCTTTTTGTAAGCGGAGGTGAGTGGACGGGACGGACGGTGATGGATCACACCCCCAGCGGCGCTTCCTGCATCTGCTCGATCTGCTCCTGCAGCATCTGCACCTGGCCTTGCCAATAGTCGCTGCTGCCGAACCACGGAAAGTTGATGGGGAAGATCGGGTCGTCCCAGCGGCGGGCGAGCCAGGCACTGTAGTGGATCAGGCGCAGTGTGCGCAGCGGTTCGATCAACACCAGTTCGCGCCGGTCGAAGTCGCGCACCTGTTCGTAGCCGTCCAGCAGCGCCGACAGCTGCGCGGTGCGCTGGGCGCGGTCGCCGCTCAGCAGCATCCACAGGTCTTGCACGGCGGGGCCACTGCGCGCGTCGTCCAGGTCCACAAAGTGCGGGCCGGCGCCGGGCTGCCCTTCGGGCGTCCACAGGATGTTGCCGGGGTGGCAGTCGCCGTGCAGGCGCAGGCTTCGAATTTCAGAGCTTTTTTGGCCTTCAGCCCCCGTCAATTGGTCATAGTTTGCTATTAAATCAATTGCATTCTGGCATTCAGCGGCCCAGGCCGATTGCACGTCCAGCGGTACCTTGTCGTGCGCCAGCAGCCAGTCGCGCGGCTCGACGGCAAAGCTTTGCAGATCGAGCGCCGGGCGGTGCACAAAAGGCCGCGCCGCGCCCACGGTGTGGATGCGCGCCAGAAAGCGGCCGATCCACTCCAGCACTTCAAAGTCGTCGAGTTCGGGGGCGCGGCCGCCGCGCCGCGGACTGACGCTGAAGGCAAACCCCGCGTGGTGGTGCAGCGTGGTGCCGTGCAGGCGGAGTGGCCCGACGGCGGGCACTTCGGCAGCGGTCAGCTCGGCCGAGAAGGCGTGTTCTTCCAGGATTTGCGCCTCGCTCCAGCGGCCCGGGCGGTAGAACTTGGCGACCACGGCGTTGTGGCCGTCGTGTGGGTCTTCCAGTTGCACCTGGTACACCCGGTTTTCGTACGAGCTGAGGGCGGTGAGGCGCCCGTCGCCTTCCAGCCCCACGCCGGCCAGCGCGTCCAGCACCACGTCGGGGGTGAGCGTGGCGTAGGGATGGAGTGTGGCGGGAGCAGGGGGCGGCGCGGTCATGCCCGATTATCGGGACCGGGCCGCGTGAGCGAAAGAATGTGCCCCACCCGCGGGTCGGAGCGCCCGCCGTGCACCTGCGCGTAGGCGGCCCGCACCGCCTCGGGGCCATGATGCGACTCGACCGTGAGCCATGACGCGGCCGGGTTCATGACATGGGCGGTGAACGCATGCCAGGCGTCGACCATGCGCTGGCCGAACGCCGCCGCGCCCCAGTCGCCCATGCGTTTTTTGACCTGCGCGGGCGCGAAAAACAGCGTGGGTTTGGGGCCGGGCAGGTCTTTGGCGCCGCCCAGTTCGCTCACATGGGTGCCGCCGATGGAGCAGCTGTAGGCCAGGTTTTCAAAGCGTGTGTGCACCGCCCGGCGCAGCGCCGCATTGCCGGCAAAGTCGACGTAGACGACGGGGCAAAGGGCTGGAATCTCCTCCAGTTGGTCGTAGGTCAGCACGCGGTGGTAGCAGCCCAGCGATTCGCAGTAGGCCAGGTTGCCGGGGGAAGTCAGCCCCAGTACCGAGAGGCCCTGGCGCTGTGCCAGCGCAAACGCCGTGCCCCAGGCCGTCTTGCTGGACGCGCTGGACAGCAGCATGACGCCGGGCACGCCAGGCACGGCCGTGGTGCCAAAAAACGCGTTGTCGTCCAGAAAATCGTCGATCAGCCACGAGGTGACGTACAGCGGGCGCAGCAGCGCCTGCACGTCCTCGGTGCCGGGGCGGTGGTAGGGGTCGCGGTTGCAGCGCAGCAGTTGGTTGTACACAGCGTGCAGCGCGGCGCGGTGCGGCGCGCCGTCCATGAAGCCGGTTTCGGTCAACCGCGCCGGGCTCAGCACCACGTGCGAGGCCATGGGAAAGTAGCCGTAGAGCTGCTCGCCCACCGCCACGCCCGGGTGCAGCGATTGCACCACCGTGCCGAAACCCCACACCGGGATGCGGCCCCACGCCGGGTCGGCGGCGGGGTAGAAATCCCAGTAGTGCATGGCATTGCCAAACGCGGCGTAGGTGATGTTGTTGGCCGTCAGGGCAAAGCGGTCGATCTGCACGCGGATCTGGCCGTCGGCCAGGGGCGCATCGGGCTCGGCGTGCAATTGGGTGTGTGTCAGGTCGTCCTTGCGGACCTGGAAATCGAGTGTGGTCATGGGTGCACCGTAAACCAAACGGCGCGCCCGGGCAACCGGTGCGCGCCGCAAGGGTGACAGGAAAGGCGACGGGCTCAGGCCAGCGTGAGGGTCACGTCGATGTTGCCGCGGGTGGCGTTGGAGTAGGGGCACACCTTGTGCGCGGTGTCCACCAGGTCCTGCGCCACGGCGCGGTCCACGCCAGGCAGGTGCACCGTCAGCCGCGCGGCGATGCCAAACCCGGCCGGGATGGGGCCGATGTCCACCTCGGCGTCGATCGACGCGTCGGCGGGCACGGCCACCTTTTTCATGCCGGCCACGTGCTTGAGCGCGCCCATGAAGCAGGCCGAGTAGCCGGCGGCAAACAGCTGCTCGGGGTTGGTGGCCGTGCCGGCCCCGCCCATGGCCTTGGGTGGGGAGAGCTTGAGGTCAAGCAGGCCGTCGTCCGAACGTGCCGTGCCCTCGCGCCCACCGGTGATGTGGGTGCGGGCGGTGTAGATGACTTTGTCGAGTGAAGTGGTCATGGTGCGTTTCCTGGGGTTGGTGCTTCGGGTGAAGCGGGTTGAGTTGAGTCGGGATGAAATGGGGGAGGGCCGGGGGCACTGCCGTTCAGGCCACAAGGCGTTCGCGCAGGGCTTGCACCTGCCGGGTGAGTTCGGCCACTTCGGACACCGAACACTGCGTGACGGCCAGAATGCAGCCGGGCACCCTGGCGGCGCGGGTCTTGAGCTTGCGGCCGCTGGCCGTGAGCGCGATGTGCACGCACCGTTCATCGGCCACGTCGCGAATGCGGGTGACCAGACCCAGGGCCTCCAGGCGCTTGAGCAGGGGCGTGAGCGTGCCCGAATCGAGCGACAGGCGCTCGCCCAGTTCCGACACCATCAACCCGTCACGCTCCCACAACACCAGCAGCGCCAGGTATTGCGGGTAGGTGAGCCCCAGCGCGGCCAACAGCGGCTTGTAGAGCTTGGTCATGGCCAGTGACGCCGAATACAACGCAAAACACAGCTGGTTGTCCAGCCGCAGGGCTTCGCCGGGCGGGATGGATTTGGCGTTGTGGATGGGCATGGGTTGAATTGTAGCTGTCAATTAAATTGTGTGCAATATAAAAATATTGCCATGAAATTGGCGAGCTTGCGATTGACGGTTTGCCGGCTGGTCAAGCGGGCCGAACGCTTGCAACGCGGTGCCCGGCCCGTGCGCTCAGTACACGTAAACCCCGCGGCCGCTCTTGCGGCCCAGGCGTCCGGCGGCCACCATCTCCTTGAGCAGCGGGCAGGGGCGGTACTTGGAGTCGCCAAACTCCGAGAGGTACACCTCCATGACCGCCAGGCACACGTCCAGGCCGATCATGTCGGCCAGCGCCAGCGGGCCAATCGGCTGGTTGCAGCCAAGTTTCATGCCGGCGTCGATGTCGTCGGGCGTGGCAAGCCCTTCGGCCAGTACAAAAAAGGCCTCGTTGATCATGGGCACCAGGATGCGGTTGACCACGAAGCCCGGTGCGTTCCTGACGGTGATGGGCGTCTTGCCCAGCGCGGTGGCCATCGCGTGGACGGCGTCGTGTGTGGCGTCGCTGGTCTGCAGGCCACGGATGATCTCCACCAGCGCCATCACCGGAACCGGGTTGAAAAAATGCATGCCGATGAAGCGGTCTGGCCGCCCCGTGACGGCGGCCAGCTTGGTGATGGAGATGGACGAGGTGTTGGAGGCAATGATCGTGTCCTCCATCAGGCTGGCGTCGAGTTGCCGCAGGATCTTGACCTTGAGGTCGAAGTTCTCGGTGGCGGCCTCGATCACGAGCTGCGCGGCCTTGAGGTCGTCGTAATTCGTGCTGCCCTTGATCAGGGCCAGCGTGGTGTCCTTGTCGGCCTGCGTGATTTTTTCCTTCTTGAGCTGCCGCTCCAGGCTGCTGCTCACGGCGGCAAGCCCCCTGGCAACGGCGGTGTCGGAAATGTCCACCATGACCACGTTCAGGCCAACCGATGCACAGGCCTGCGCGATGCCGTTGCCCATGGTGCCGGCACCGATGATGCCGACGGTGCGAATGGCCTGACCGGCCGCTGCGATGCTGCTCATTGAAAACTCCTGCGGAGGGTACGTGGGCGCGCCCGGCCCTTCCGGCGCATGGCGCGAATGCCCAATGGTACCCGGCTGTCGATGGGGCGTGCCGACGGCGCAGCCCGCGTTGAAGTGACGTCTATTTGCGGTGTTCCGTGCGCGTTTCGCGAATGGCACGGCGGCGGGCCATCTCGATTCCCATGGCCGCCAGCTCGGCGACTGGAATGGTGCTGCGAGCCGCCGGATAGGCCAGGGTTTACTCCAGCACGATGTGGTCCGTGTAGAGCTGACAAAACACATCCACCGCATAACGCAGCACGGCGGGGTCGAACCAGGTGTAGCCGTCGGCGGCCGCTGCCAGCGAGGGTTCGATTTCCATCCAGTCGGTTTCCAGCCACGCGTGGTCCTGGGTCAGCCGCCGTGCCGCCTGGGCCACTTCTTCATCGGTACTGGCCAGGAGCGTGGGGAAAATGTTGTGTTCTTCGTCCAGATGGTGCTCGCGTGCCTGCACATTGAACCAGGCCTGCACCTCGCGGGCGCGGCCACGCACCGGCAATGTCAGCCCCTCGGCTTCAATGTCGCGTGCGAGGTTGGTCAACAAGCCAAGCTGGCGCTGCATCTCCTGATGGCAATCGTCCAGAAAGGTGAACATGGCGGTGTCGGGGCTGACGGCGTCGGCAGGAGCAGCTTCGGGCGCGGGGTTGGCAGAAAGCAGGGTGGAGAGCGGTTTGGCCATGATGGTTCATTGGGCGATCCGCGCCGTACGGCGCGGCAACACCCCCATTTTTCCGGTGGATGCAAGGCCCTGCCTTGATCTGGCGCAACCCCCTGCATCAGGCCAGGCGCCAGCTTCAGGTCGCACGTCGGCTTCAGGTGCGAAACCGCTTGCGTGTCAACGCCAGCGCGACCCAGAACGCCCCGGTCGCATAGGCCCCCAGCACCAGCAGATGCAGCAGGCCGTGGGCGGGCCACTGGTCCATGAACAGGGGGCGCACGATTTCCACGGCATTGGTCAGCGGCAGCCATTCAGACGCGGCCCGCACCACGCCGGGCAACTGGTCACGCGGGAAGAACACGCCCGAGAGAAACATCATCGGCGTCAGGAACAGCGTGAAGTAATACGTGAAGAAGTCGTAGCCCTTGGCCAGCGCGTTGAAAATCAGCGCGATGCAGCTGAAGGTGATGCCCGTCAGCAGCAGCACCGGCCAGGCCACGATCAGTTTGGGGCTGTAACTGATGCCCAGTGCCAGCATCACGCCCAGGATGGCGGTGACCGTGAAGAGTGCCTTGAAAGCCGCCCACAGCATCTCGGCCATCACCACGTCATCCAGGCTCACGGGCGCGTTCATGATGCCCTCCCAGGTGCGCTGCACATGCATGCGCGAGAAGGCCGAATACAGTGCCTCGAACGTGGCCGCGTTCATGGCGCTCATGCAGATCGAGCCGCTTGCCAGGAACAGGATGTAGGGCACCGACACCCCGCCCAGCTTGACCTCGCCGACCAGCGCCCCCATGCCGTAGCCAAACGCCACCAGCCACATCAGCGGCTCGGCGATGTTGCCCACCAGGCTGGGGACCGCGAGCTTGCGCCAGACCAGCAGGTTGCGCAGGAACACCGGCCACCAGCGCATGGACAGTTGCGGCGGACGCCAGATGGATGGCGGCGAAGACGGGGCCGAATCGGGGGGCAGGGTGTTGGGGTTCATGTGGAGTGTCAACCGTCCTGACGGATCTGGCGCCCCGTGAGTTTGAGGAAAAGGTCTTCGAGGTTGGCGGGCCGGTGCAGCGTGCGAAGCTGCGGCCAGGCTTCGAGCGCCAACAGCAATGGGCGTGCGTGGTGGGTGTAGAAAAACACGGTTTCACCGCTGACTTCCACCCGCTCGGCGTGCGCTTTCAGGGGCGAATCCACCAGCGTCAGCGCGCCCGCGCCGTACACCTCCACCACATCGGGTTCGAGGTGTTGGGCAATCAGTTCGCGCGGTTTTCCTTCGGCGATCTTGCGGCCGTGGTCCAGCACCAGCAGGCGCGAGCACAGGCGTTCGGCCTCGTCCATGAAGTGGGTGGTCAGCAGAATGGCCTTGCCTTGCTGCAGCAGCAGCTGCAGCCGCTCCCACATCAGGTGGCGGGCCTGGGGATCGAGGCCGGTGGTGGGTTCGTCCAGCATCAACAGGCGCGGGTTGTTGACCAGCGCCCGTCCCAGGCTCAGGCGCCGTTTCATGCCGCCCGACAGTTCGCCGGGCTTGACGTCGGCCTTGTGCGTCAGCGCGGCAAATTCCAGCAGCTCCGGCACGCGGGGGCGGAGGGTGGCGTCGTTCATGCCGAAGTAGCGGCCATAGATCAGCAGGTTTTCGGCGCAGGTGAAGTCCGGGTCCAGCGTGTCGAACTGGCTGACCACGCCCAGCTCGCCCTTGATGGCCAATGCATCGCGCGGCATCTGCAGGCAACGGCCGTCTTGCGCGGTGTAGGTCACGCTGCCGGCGTCGGGCACCGTCAGGCCCAGGCACATGCGGATGGTGGTGGTCTTGCCCGCACCATTGGGGCCGATCACGCCCAGGCATTCGCCGGGCGCCATGTCAAACGACACGTCGTTGACCACGGTGGTTCCACCGTAGCGCTTGGACAGGTGCGCCGCGGAAAATAGGGGTTCGGGCATGCCTGCATTGTGCCGCGTGGCGCCCGGCCCCCGTTGCCGCGGGGCGTGGCGCCATGGGCGATGTGGTTCAGCGCCGGGCGCGAATGCGGTACAGCGCGTTATTGCGGTCGGCGGTCATGTACACCGTGCCGTCCAACCCGACCGCCACGCCCGTCACCACGTAGGGTGGC
>JBGSNW010000240.1:0-2816 GCA_041739435.1 Burkholderiaceae bacterium | reverse complement strand
CACACGGGTGTGACGGGGCTGACGGTGAAGAAAGGCGAAACGGCTGGCGCGGCCACCGTGGTGGACGCGGCCAATTACGAGCTGCGGCCCGAGGGCCTGTGGTTGCCCGAAGCCGCGCCCGGCCTGGTGGCGGGCGACAAGCTGTGGCTGAGCTACGACCACGCTGACCAGGTGGTGATTGAGGCGTTGACCTCGGCCACGCCGGAGCTGTACATCCGCTTCGCGGGCATGAACGAGGTGGATTCAGGCAAGCCCAGCGTGGTGGACCTGTGGCGCGTGAGCCAGGGCATTGCAAAGCAGCTGGCGTTGATCAACAAGGGCTTCACGACGCTGGACGTTGAGGGCGAGGTGCTGAAGGACCCGGCCCGCACGGGGGTGGGCATCAGCCAGTACATGCGCACGATTGAGCGCTGACAGGCCCCGGCCTGGGCAAAAAAAAGGCGGGCCGCTGTGCCCGCCTTTTTTGTTTGGGGCGCAGTGTCTCAGTGGGTGATCAGCTGCCAGGCCGTGATGACCACCGCCAGGGCACCCAGCCCGAAGCCCAGGGCGCCCAGGGCCATGCCGGTGGCCACGAAGCCGCCAGCGGCCGCCAGGAAGGCCAGGCACAAGACGAAGAGCGAGAGTTTGAACATGTCAAGGATTTTAGGCCATGAGCGACAAAAATCAGATTGAGTTTCGGGTCCAGGTCACAGACGAAGGCCTGGGTCCGTTGGCCAGCAAGGTCGGCGCGGTGGACCGCGCCACCGACGGCCTGGGCAAGAGCGCCACCACGGCGGGGCAGAAGATCGGTGGCATTGACGCCACCGCCGCGCCCGCGCTGGAGGGCGTGAACCGGCGCGGGCGCAAGGCGGCGGAGGGCATCGACAGTATTTCGGTGCAGCTGCAGCGGGTGCAGAACGGCCTGATTGCGCTGGGTGTGGGGGGCTCGCTGGTCAACATGATCAAGGGCGTGGCGGAGACGGCCGACGGCTACGGTAACCTGGCGGCCCGCATCAAGCTGGCCACCGGTGAGGGGGAGGCGTTCGAGCGGGCTTTTGAGCGTGTGAATCAGATCGCGCTGGACACCAACAGCAGCCTGGAGGGAACGGGTGACCTTTTTGCGCGCCTGACCGATGCAGGCAAAAGCGCCGGGCTTGGCGCGCAGGAGGCGATCACCCAGGCGCTGTCACTGACCGAATCCATCAACCAGGCGGTGCAGGTGTCGGGTGCCAGCGCGCAGGCCAGTGACGCGGCGCTGCGCCAGTTGATCCAGGGCCTGGGTAGTGGCGCGTTGCGGGGCGACGAGTTCAACAGCGTGATGGAACAATCGCCGCGGTTGGCCAAGGCGTTGGCCGATGGCCTGGGTGTGACAACCGGGCAGCTGCGCACCATGGCCAACGAGGGGCGCTTGACGTCCGACGTGGTGATTCAGTCGCTCAAGAGCCAAGCTGACACGCTGAAGCGCGAGTTCGAAACGCTGCCCGCTACCGTGGGGCGCAGCGTGCAGAACCTGAGCACGGCCTGGACGGTGTACGTGGGCAATGCGGACAAGGCCACGGGCGCGAGCCGGACGGCGGCGCAGGCCATTGATGTGCTGGCCGACAACCTGGACACGTTGGCGGGCTACCTGATCGACGCAGGGCAGGCGGCTTTGGCGTTTGTAGCGCTGCGCCTGGCGCAGACATTTACCGGCCTTGGCACGGCCGCGACGGCCTCTGCGGCGGGCATTGCGGCCAATGCCACGGCCATCAGGGCTGCGTCGGCGGCAGCGTCTTCAGGTGTGGCGACCATCGGGCGGTTTGCGGGCATTCTGAGCACGCTCAGGACCTTTACGCTACTGGGGCTGCTCACCAACTTCAAGGACATCGGCACCTTTATTGGAGAAGGCGCGGCGAAGCTGGCGGGGTACCGGGACCGCACCGATGAGCTGGCGCAGGCCGAGCGCGACCGCGCTACCGTGGCCGATGCCCAGCGGGCCGCGCTCGAATCTCAGGCCGCCGCCAACAAGGCCGCAATCGACCGGCAGTTTGAGCTGAGCGCGGCGGCCAAGAGCAGCATTGCGGCCTTTGATGACCTGGTCAAAGGTGGCAAGTCGGCCGCAGAGGCGGTGGCCGAGATTGGCAAGGACTTCGATCTGTCCAATGCGCCCGGCATCGTCAACGCTGCTGCTGTGCTGGACAAGCTGGCTGCGGATGGCAAGATCAGCGCGAGCGAGTTCAGCGCCGCCTGGGGCGCCGCGCTCAAGGGTGAAGACCTGCAGGCTTTTGAAATAAAGGCCCGCGACGCGCTGGCCGGTACCGCGCGCGAGTCCGAGCGGCTGGCCGCGATCATGGACGGCACGCTGCGCGAGGCGATCCGCCGCAGTGGTGGTGACTTCGAAGTGCTGTCGGGCGGCATGAGCAAGGCGGCCCGCAGCGCCATCAACGATCTTGACACCATCGTCAACGGCATGGATCGGCTCAAGGCGCAGGGCGTGGACGTTGGGCAAGCGCTGGAGCTGAGCCTTGGCAAGGCCATCAAGGCGGCCGACAGCCAGGCGGCCATTGAAGCGTTGCGCGCGCGAGTGGAGCAGTTGCGCAAGGTGCTGGGTGACCAGGTGGCCAACGGGCTGCTCCAGCAGGTTGAAGATCAGGCCAAAAAGGCAGCGGGCGGTGTGACGGAGCTGGACAGCGCGCTCAAGCGGCTGGGGGTGACCAGTGACAGGGACTTGAAGAGGGCCGCCGCTGAGACGCGGGGGCTTTTTGAGGAGGTGCGGCGGGCGGGTGGCAGTGCGCGCGAGCAGGCCCTGGCCTTTGAGCGGATGGCGGCTGCGGCCGTGGCCAGTGGGGACGCGGGTG
>JBGSNW010000038.1:0-1688 GCA_041739435.1 Burkholderiaceae bacterium | reverse complement strand
CTGCCGCTGTCCCGGCGCAGCCCATCGTGGCCAACGGCCTGCTGAGCGACCAGCTCGGCCGCCCCCTGCACGACCTTCGCATCAGCGTGACCGACCGCTGCAATTTCCGCTGCAGCTACTGCATGCCCAAGGAGGTCTTTGACAAGGACTACCCCTACCTGCCCCACAGCTCGCTGCTCACGTTCGAGGAAATCACCCGCACCGCCCGGCTGTTCGTGGCCCACGGCGTGCGCAAGATCCGCCTCACGGGTGGCGAGCCGCTGCTGCGCAAGAACATCGAGGTGCTGATCGGGCAACTCGCCGGGCTGCGCACCCCCGACGGCGCGCCCCTGGACATCACCCTCACCACCAACGGCTCGCTGCTTGCGCGCAAGTCCCGGGCGCTGAAGGCCGCCGGGCTGCAACGCGTGACGGTCAGCCTCGACGGACTCGACGACACGGTGTTTCGCAGCATGAACGACGTCGATTTCCCCGTGACCGAGGTGCTCGAAGGCATCGCGGCCGCCCGTGAGGCGGGCCTGGGACCGATCAAGGTCAACATGGTCGTCAAGCGCGGCACCAACGACCACGAAATCCTGCCGATGGCTCGGCACTTCAGAGGCACGGGCACGGTGCTGCGCTTCATCGAATACATGGACGTGGGCGCCACCAACGGCTGGCGCATGGACGAGGTGCTGCCGTCGGCCGATGTCGTCCAACGCCTCCACGCCGAGCTGCCACTGGTGCAGCTTGCGCCCTCCGCCCCCGGCGAGACGGCCGAGCGCTGGGGCTATGCCGACGCCCAGGGTCGGCACGACGTGACCGCTGGTGAAATCGGTGTCATCAGCAGCGTCACGCAGGCCTTTTGCCGCAGCTGCAACCGCGCCCGCCTGTCCACCGAAGGCCAGCTCTACCTGTGCCTGTTCGCCAGCCAGGGCCACGATCTGCGAACGCTGATCCGTGGCAATGCCAGTGACGAAGACATCGCCTCGGCCATCGGCCTGATCTGGCAAGGCCGCAGCGACCGCTATTCCGAGCTGCGCAGCACCCTGCCCGCAGACACCGGCTCCGGCGCGCGCCGGATCGAGATGAGTTACATCGGTGGATGAATGTGGCCCCCACGTTCGCCCACTTCGTGTGGTTCTCTGTACGAGACGCTGCCAGAGTCAGCGTCCCTTCGGGCTGTCCGGCGCTGCGCAGGCAGGCGCGGCTGCCGGCGACACAACAACCTCACCTGACGGACGCTCATGATTGACATTCAAGACATTACAGGCATCGTGCTGGCCGGCGGGCGGGGCTCGCGCATGGGCGGCGTGGACAAGGGCATGCAAAACTTCAACGGCATCCCGTTGGCGCTGCACACCCTGTTGCGGTTGCAGATGCAGGTGGGCTCGGTCATGATCAACGCCAACCGCAACCTGGCCGCCTACGAAGCGTTTGGCGTACCCGTGTGGCCCGACACCCTTTCCGACTACGCCGGGCCGCTCGCAGGTTTTCTCACCGGCCTGGAGCGCTGCGAAACGCCCTACCTGCTCACCGTGCCCTGCGACAGCCCGCTATTCCCTCTGGATCTGGCGCTCCGCTTGGCCAGCGCCTTTGAAGACGAGAGCACAGAAATCGCCATGGCGGCAGCGCTCGAAGACGGTGGCCCGTTGCGCGCCCAGCCGGTGTTCAGTCTGATGCGGGTGGCGCTGCGGACGAGCCTTCTG
>JBGSNW010000030.1:0-3874 GCA_041739435.1 Burkholderiaceae bacterium | reverse complement strand
AAGGCGCACCGGTGGCGCCGGCCATGCCGGCAATGCGCCGCAGGTTGGCTTCACGCTGCTCGGCCGCTGCCGCTTTTTCGGCCTCGGCGCGCCGGGTGGCTTCGACCTCGCGTTTTTTCTTTTCCTCGGCAGCCTTGCGCTCGGCCGCCTGTTTTTCCAGTGCGCGCTTCTGCCTTTCTTTTTCTTCTGCAGCGCGTTCACGCTCGAGCCGGGCCTTCTCCGCGGCCTGGCGCGCCTTTTCCTTTTCCAGCGAGATGTCCGCGGTGGGCCGGGGAGGTTCGGGGGCGCGCTGAACCACGGGCGGCGGAGGGGGTGGCGGGGGCGCCTCAACGGCCTTTGGGGCGGCCTGCTGCGGCAGCGCTGACCACAACTCGGCTTCGACGGAAAGGTTTTCGGCCTGGCGCTTCCATTGCACGCCTAGCGTCAGTGCCAGCAACAACAGGCCGTGGGCCAGCAGTGCCAGAACGATGCCGCGCGCCAGCCCCGGTGCGGGTGGCGGGTCCAACTCGCCACGTTCCGGTGCATGGTGCAGGAACGCGCTGTGAAGCGCTGCGTGGCCCGTGCGGGATGGATTCATGGCGATCGGCTCACGGGTGCCAGTTGCACGGAGAGGCCCACACGCTGCACGCCGCTGCGCTGAAGGGTGTCCATGACGCGCACGACGGCTTCGTATTTCACGTTGCGGTCGGCGCTGATGACCACGGGCAGCGTGGCGTCGCCGCCCTGGGCCTGGCGCACCGCGGCCACCAGGCCGGCAAGGGGCTGGCGGGTGGTCTTGTCCTGCACCTTGAGCTCCAGCGACTCGTCCTTGGCCACGATGATCTGGATCACCTTGTCGGGCTGGGTCTTGCCCTTGCCCACGCTGGGCAGGTCGATCAGGCTGGGCGAGATCAGCGGGGCCGTGACCATGAAGATGATGAGCAGCACCAGCATCACGTCGATGAACGGCACCATGTTGATCTCATTGATGGTGCGCCGGCCGCGGCCACGGGAAACGAGGGCGGGCATCGTCAGTGCCCTCCGGCCGAGGCCACCGCCGCCGTGTTGCCCAGGTTGCGCTGCAGGATGTTGGAGAACTCTTCGATGAAGGTCTCCAGCCGGATGGCCACACGGTCGATGTCGCGCGCAAACCGGTTGTAGGCCACCACGGCAGGGATGGCGGCAAACAGGCCGATGGCCGTGGCCACCAGTGCCTCGGCAATGCCCGGCGCGACCGTGGCCAGCGTGACCTGTTGCAGCCCCGCGAGCCCCGTGAAGGCGTGCATGATGCCCCAGACCGTGCCGAACAGGCCCACATAGGGTGAAACTGAGCCGACCGAGGCCAGAAACGACAGGTTGGATTCGATGGCGTCGAGCTCACGCTGGTAGCTCGCGCGCATGGCACGGCGCGCGCCGTCCATCAGGGTGCCGGGGTCGGCGATGCGGCGTTCGCGCAACTTTTGAAATTCGCGCATCCCGCTGGCAAAAATGCGTTCCATCGGCCCCGAGCTCTTGGCGTTTTGCGCGGCCGCGGCATACAGGTCGTTCAGGCTGGTGCCCGACCAGAAATCACGCTCGAAACCGTCATTGAGCGCCTTGACCCCGCCGAGCGAAAAAAGCTTTCGGAAAATGGCCGCCCAGCTGGCGATGGACACCACCACCAGCAGCAGCATGACGGCTTGCACCACCCAGCTTGCGTTGAGGACCAGGTGAAGGATGGACAGGTCTTGATTCATGGGGTGAAGATTTTCAGGGCTGAGTGGTCAGGGGCAACCCAGGGTTTCCAGAATCTGCCGGGGAATTCTCGCCGGCCTGAGGGTCGCGACATCGACCCAACCGATGCGGATCATTCCCTCGCAGAGCGTGACGGGGGTGCCACTGGGTTGGGATTCTTTCGGCCTCAGGGTCTGCGCAATTGTGAGCGATGCACGGCCCGCTTCGCGCAGCGCGGCTGTAACAATGAGTTCGTCGTCCAGGCGCGCGGGGCGATGGTATTTGACGGTGGTTTCGCTCACCACGAACATGCCGCCGGTGGTTTCGCGCAGGTGTTGCTGGCCGATGCCCAGCGAGCGCAGCCATTCGGTGCGGCCGCGCTCGAAAAACTTGAGGTGGTTGGCGTAGAACACGATGCCGCCCGCGTCGGTGTCTTCCCAGTAGACGCGCAGGGGCCAGTTGAAAACCGGCGTGGGAGGGGTGCCTGGTGTCATCGCAGCAACGCGCCCAGCCGGTCGGTGGCCTCGCGCAGGTGGTCCATGGAACTGGCGGTGGAAAAGCGCACGAAGCGGCCGGTGTCGGCCGTGCCAAAGTCGCGTCCGGGTGTCACGGCCACGTGGGCGCGGCGCATCACTTCAAACGCAAAGTCCCAACTGCCCTGGACACCCAGCTTTTCACAGGCGGCGGCGCAGTCGGCCCAGGCGTAAAACGCCCCGTCGGGTGGCACGGGCACGGTCAGGCCCATGGCGTTCAGTGCCGGAATGAAAAAATCACGCCGTGCCTTGAACTCGGCGCGACGACGCTCGTACTCGGCAATGGTGTCGGGCTCGAAGCAGGCCAGCGCCGCATGCTGGGCCACGGTGCTGGGGCAGATGAACAGGTTCTGCGCCAGGCGTTCGATCACCGGCACCAGCACTTCGGGCACCACCAGCCAGCCCAGCCGCCAGCCCGTCATGCTGAAATATTTGGAGAAGCTGTTGATGCTGATGACTTGGTCGTCCAGCGCCAGCGCGGTCTGGCCGAACGCCGCGTCATGGCTCAGGCCCAGATAGATTTCGTCGACCAAGGTGATGCCGCCGTGGGCCTGCACCACCGAATGGATGCGCCGCAGCTCGGCCGGGTGGATCGAGGTGCCCGTGGGGTTGGAGGGCGAGGCCAGCAACACGCCGCGGGTGCGGGGCGACCACGCGGCACGCACCTGCTCGGCGCTGAGCTGGAAGCGATCGGCGGCCGTGGTGGGCAAAAGCACGGCGGTTCCGTTGGCTGCGCTCACGAAGTGCCGGTTGCAGGGGTAGCTCGGATCGGGCATGAGGATTTCATCGCCATCGTCGATCAGCGCCAGGCAGGCCAGTTGCAGCGCCGCCGACGCGCCCGCGGTGACCACGATCCGGCGTGCCGGCACGTCCACGCCGAAGCGCGAGGCGTACCAGCCACTGATGCGTTCGCGCAGCGCCTCCAGGCCGGTGGCCTGGGTGTATTGCGTGGTGCCCTGGGCGATGCTGCGGGTGGCCGCGGCCCGCACCTGGGGCGGTGCGGTGAAATCGGGCTCGCCAATGTTGAGGAAAATCATGGGCCGCGTGCTGTCGGCCACCTCGCGCGCCAGCGCCGAGGCGGCCTTGGCCACTTCCATCACGTAAAACGGCTCGATGCGAAGGGCGCGGGCTGAAATCTTCATGGGCAAGTGGGCTCCAATATCGGGCACTGCACTTATTTCACCTTGCCCGCCGGGCGGTCGGCCGCCACCTCCGCGGCCCGCAGCGTGGGGGCCAGGCCGTTGAGCACGCCGTTCACGTACTTGTGGCCGTCGGTGCCGCCGAACTCCTTGGCCAGCTCCACGCATTCATTGAGCACCACGCGCCAGGGCACGTCCAGGCAATGTTGCAGTTCGTAGGCGCCAATCCACATGATGCTGCGCTCGACCGGGGAAATCTCGACCAGCTTGCGGTCCAGCAACGGGCCGATCAGCGCGTCCAGCACGGTCGACTGATTCACGCAGCCGTGCAGCAGGGCGTCATAGTGCGCGGCGTCGGCCTTGTGAAAACCGGCCAGATCGCGCGTGAAGGTGTCAATGTCGTTGGCGGCGTTGTGGCCCACCAGGTGCTGGTACAGCGCCTGCACGGCAAACTCCCGAGCGCGCGTGCGCCCGGACTTGGCCGCGGCCTTGCGCACCCCCGTGGCGGTG
>JBGSNW010000546.1:0-1739 GCA_041739435.1 Burkholderiaceae bacterium | reverse complement strand
ACGTGTGCTCTTCCGATCTCCGTGACCTGCACATTCCAGCCCGTGCCCTGCGCCGCGGCCTTGACGGCCTGCGACACCGAACGCAGGTTGCCCATGCCGTAGTCCACGACAACAACGTTTTTCATAGCAAACAATGACCAGTTGACGGGGGCATAAGGCCAATTTGACCTTGAAAATGCTTACAGGGAGCCTTTGGTGGAAGGAATGGTGCCCGCCGCGCGCGGGTCCAGCTCCAGCGCCGCGCGCAGGGCCCGGGCAAAGGCCTTGAACACGGTTTCGCACTGGTGGTGTGCGTTTTCGCCGCGCAGGTTGTCGATGTGCAGCGTCACGAAGGCATGGTTGGCAAAGCCTTGGAAAAATTCGTGCGCCAGCTGGCTGTCGAAGGTACCGATCATGCCGCTCTTGAACGGCACGTTCATCACCAGCCCGGGGCGGCCTGAAAAATCGATCACCACGCGGCTCAAGGCCTCGTCGAGCGGCACGTAGGCATGGCCGTAGCGGCGGATGCCTTTTTTGTCGCCCACGGCCTGGTGCACGGCCTGGCCCAGCGTGATGCCCACGTCTTCCACGGTGTGGTGGCCGTCGATGTGCAGGTCGCCGTCGGCGTGGATGTCGAGATCGATCAGGCCGTGACGCGCGATCTGGTCGAGCATGTGGTCAAAAAACCCGATGCCCGTGGACAGCTTGGCCTGCCCCGTGCCGTCGAGGTTGACGCCGACGGTGATTTGGGTCTCGGCGGTGTTGCGGATGACTTGGGCAGTGCGGTTCATGGTGTGATTGTCTCCCGTTCGTCCTGAGCTTGTGGAAGGCTGCGCGTTGGGTGCAGCGCTTCGACAGGCTCAGCGTGAACGGTTTTTAAAGCGAAGCCTTGAGGGCAGCCAGCAATTGTGCGTTCTCGTCGGCGGTGCCGACCGTCAGGCGCAGGCAATTGGCCAGCAATGGGTGCATTTTAGAAACGTTCTTGACCAGCACCTTGCGCGCCTTGAGGCCGTCAAAGGTTTTGGCGGCGTCGGGCACGCGCACGAGGATCATGTTGGCCTCGCTCGGGAAGGCGACCACCCCGGGAAGGGAGCGCAATGATTCAAAAAGCATAGCGCGTTGTGACCGCAATTCGAGGGCTTGTGCCGAAAAAACCTCTGAATGTTCGAGTGCGAACAAGGCGCACTCGTAGTTGAGCACGCTGATGTTGTAGGGCGGTCGCACCTTGTCGATTTCGGCGATCAGCGCCTTGGGGCCCATCATGTAGCCCAGCCGCACGCCGGCCAGGCCGAACTTGGACAGCGTGCGCAGGAGCAGCACATGCGAGTGGCGGGCCACGCGGTCGATGTAGCTGCGCGCGGCAAACGGCTGGTAGGCCTCGTCCATCACCACCAGCCCGCCCTGCGCGCCCTGGGCTTCGACGATGGCCTTGATCGCCGCGTCGTCCCACAGGTTGGCGGTGGGGTTGTTGGGGTAGGCCAGGTACACGATGGCCGGCTGGTGCGTGGCGATGGCGGCCCGCATGGCGGCTTCGTCCAGCTCGAAATCGGGCGTCAGCGGCACGCCATGGAACGCCAGCCCCTGCAGCTGGGCACTCAACGAGTACATCACGAAGCCGGGCACGGGCGCGAGGATGGACGCGGGCTTGAACCCGTTCGCGGCGCTGGGGGGCACGTCGCAGGCCAGCGCCAGCAGCGAGATCAGCTCGTCCGAGCCGTTGCCCAGCATGAGGTCAAAGCCCGCGGGCATGGCGGCGTGGG
>JBGSNW010000528.1:0-2414 GCA_041739435.1 Burkholderiaceae bacterium | reverse complement strand
GTGCTGCCGCAGGCGCAGGCGCGCCTGCGCGATTCGGCCGGGCTGTCGCCGGTGAAGGCGCGGGTGGCGATGTTGCTGGAACTGATGACCGACTGATGTTCACGGGCATTCAGCTTTCGTCATGGGCCTACCCCGCACTGGAGGTCGCGCATATCGTCGGGATCGCGTTGCTGGTGGGCAATCTGGTGCTGCTGGAGTTGCGCGTGTTCGGGTGTGGTCGCGGCCTGCCGGTGCACGAGCTGGCGCGGCTGAGCCTGACACTGGCGGGCATCGGCTTTGGGCTGGCGGCACTCTCGGGTTCGCTGATGTTCGCCACGCAACCGTCGGAGTTGCTGGCCAATCGCGCATTCACCGTGAAGATGCTGTTGTTATTCATTGCGGGTTCCAATGCGGCAATGTTCCACGCGCGTCAGTCGCTTGAAAAGCTGGACCGGACGGCGCGTGTGCACATGGTGATCGCCACTTTGGTCTGGCTTGCCGTTATTGCCTGCGGCCGCTGGATCGCCTACCTTTGAGGAGTTTTCCATGCACCGACGCACGATGAACAGGCTCTGGCTGGCCGCGCCGTTGGCACTGTTGAACGTCAAACCGGCCCATGCCCACCACGGGTGGAGCAGTTTTGATCAGGGTCGGCCAATTTATCTGGAAGGCAAAGTCACGCACGTGAAGTGGTCGAATCCGCACGTTGAACTGGCACTGGAGGTGCCTGCCGACCTGAAACTGCCCGCCGGGCTGGCCGACAGATCGGTGCCGCCGCAGGCCGCCCCGATCGACGGCAAGGCGCTTCTGGCCAAGGCCACGGTGCCCACCCGCAAGGACAAAAAATGGGAGATCGAGCTGGCGCCGCTGACCCGGATGGACGCCTGGAAGGTGCCGCGGATCAAGGTGGGCGATACGCTGTCGATGGTGGGCTTTGCCTTCAAGGACGAAAAGGGCGAGGCGATCCTGCGCGTGGAATACCTGTACCTCGACGGCAAGGCCTACGGCCTGCGCTCCAGCCCGGCGGCCTGACCCTCGCCTCAGGCGCCGAGCGCCTGGAAGGCCCGCGCCGTGATCTCGTCGACCGTGCCGGTGCCGCTGATGGCGCGGTATTTCGGTGCGGCGGCTGGCTCGGCCTTGGCCCAGTTGCTGTAATAGTCCACCAGCGGCCGGGTCTGGGCACTGTAGACGTCCAGTCGTTTCTTGACGGTGTCTTCCTTGTCGTCGTCGCGCTGGATCAGCGGCTCGCCCGTCAGGTCGTCGTGGCCCTCGACCTTGGGCGGGTTGAACTTGACGTGGTAGGTGCGCCCGCTGGCCGGGTGCGAGCGCCGCCCGCTCATGCGTTCGATGATGGCGTCGAACGGCACGTCGATTTCGAGCACATAGTCGAGCTTGACGCCCGCGGTCTTCATGGCCTCGGCCTGCGGAATGGTGCGCGGAAAGCCGTCGAACAGGAAGCCCTTGGCGCAGTCGGGCTGGGCGATGCGCTCCTTGACCAGGCCGATGATGATGTCGTCACTGACCAGCGCGCCCGAATCCATCACGGCCTTGGCCTGCAGGCCCAGCGGCGTGCCGGCCTTGACCGCGGCACGCAGCATGTCTCCGGTGGAGATCTGCGGGATGCCGTATTTCTGGCAGATGAAGGTGGCCTGTGTGCCCTTGCCAGCGCCGGGGGCGCCCAACAAAATCAGTCTCATGGATGTCCTCGGGTCTAGGGGGTGGTCTGTCTTCGCTCGCCTTTGCGCCGCCCGGACGGCAAAGGGTGCAAAACTTTCGTGTTGATCGAGGATAGCATGCAAGAGCCCACACAACGCTTACGGCATGCCCGTCCTGGGTGCGGTTCCCGGCCAGGCCTGACGGCGGCGAAACCGCCCACGCCGCGGGGACGGTCTGGGCCTAAAAATGTTCTCGCACGCGTGCCAGGTCTTCGGGCGTGTCCACGCCGGGCCCCGGGGCGTGCGGCGTGACGTGCACGGCAATCCGGTGGCCGTGCCACAGCGCGCGCAGCTGCTCCAGCGCTTCGAGTTGCTCCAGCGGTGCCTGGGGCAGGGTTGGAAACGTCCGCAGAAAGCCGCAGCGGTAGCCGTAGATGCCGACGTGGCGCAGCGGTCCGGGCGTGGGCAACGCACCCGGTCGTGCATCGCGCGTGTGCGGGATGGGGGCGCGGCTGAAGTACAGCGCCAGTCCGCGGGCGTCCAGAACCACCTTCACCACGTTGGGGTTGAGAAATTCGGCGGGGTCGTTGATGGCATGGGCGGCGGTGCTCATCGCGGCCTCGGGGTGCGCGTGCAGCAGCCGGGCGACTTCGCCGATCAGTGCGGGAGCAATCAGCGGCTCGTCGCCCTGCACGTTGACGACGATGGCGTCGTCCGGCAGGCCGAGCAGGGTCGAGGCCTCGGCCAGCCGGTCGCTGCCCGAGGCGTGGTCGGCGCGGG
>JBGSNW010000523.1:0-3892 GCA_041739435.1 Burkholderiaceae bacterium | reverse complement strand
GCGTGTGGCGCGCGGGGGCGGGTGGACGGCCGCGCATCGCCGCCGTCCTGCAAACGGCCGCCTTCGAGCAGAAAACGCGTGAGCGTGGCAATCAGCAGGTAAGGAAAGTTGCCGTGCGAAAACACCTCGATGGCCTCACCCACTTGCGCCAACTCGCGTGGTGCGTAGCCCAGCGCCTGCAGTCGTGGCCGCAGCGGGGGCGGTGCCAGCGCGGCCATCGCATCCTCGGTAAAGCGGCGCAGCGCCTGCGCCTGCTCGACGAACACGGCGCTCTGCACCAGCGGTTTCAGGCCTTGCCACAGGGTGTCGAAGAAGTTCGGGTAATGGGCGTAGGCCATCGTGACCACACCCATCCACGGCACTTGCAGCGTGTGCTTCATGTCCTCGTACAGGGCCTTGCGCCGGCCCTCAACCGCGTATTCGGCCAGCGGGTGGATGGCCGGGATCGGTTGGGGCAACAGGCGCGGCAGCTCGGTCATGCGCGCATTCTGCCGGAGCGGGCGCGGCATTGCACGCACCACCACGGCGGGCGCGTCAGGCGTGCGCGTCGATGAATTTCTCGATCAACGTGGCCAGGTAAACCGGCGTTTCGTGCATCGGGTAGTGGCCGGCGTCCGTGATGAATTCAAAAGACACCTCGGGGTACCAGGCGCCGAAGGTCTTGCGCAGGTGCTCTTCCTGAAAGCCAGGAAGGTCCTGCCGCCCGCCGATGACCTGCAGGGGCGTGCCGACCTTGGCTTGCCGCGCGTCCTCGGAGAAATCAGTTTGCAGCCACATCTTGTAATACCCCTTGACGGCTTCTTCGGTGGAGGTCTGGAAGTGGCGCGTGGTTTTGTTGCGGCCCCAGGCGGGCAGCAGGCGTTGCCCGGTCAACATCGCGAAGCCCATCTCGGACATCTCGCGCTGGTGGATCAAACCCCAGAGAAACTGCTTCGTGCCTTCGTCGGCAGGATAACCGTCGGCTGAAACCGGGGTGATGGCGTTCACGCTCTTGAGCCGGTTGGTGCCCGACTTCCAGTCGTCGACCGCCATGCGCTGCACCACCATGCCCGTCATCGAATGGCCCACCACATGAAACCACTTCCAGCCAAGCTGGTCGGCCAGGTAAAAACCGTCGGCCGCGGTTTCGGCGGCCGAGTATTCACCGGTGAGATGGCGGGACAGCCCGTAACCGCGCAAATCGGCAAACACGTAGGTGTGTGCGATGGGGTCCAGGTACGGGATCAGCGGCTCATAGTTGGCGGCGTCGCCCATCCAGTCGTGAAACACCAGAACTTTGTCCGGGCCTTGGCCGAACACGCTGTGGCCCAGAACGGGGCGTTGGGAAGTGCTCATGAAAAATGCTCCTTGTGCGGGTTGAAAAAAATGAAAAGTTGGCTTGAATAAATTGAACGATCGTTCAAAATGGAGGAAAAAAAATCAGCCCAGGCGTCGCAGGGCATCGGCCACAACCGACTCCAGCAGTTTTTTGTCCGGGCGGCTGCGGGACAAAACGGCCAGGCCCAGCAGCGATGCGAGCAGACCCCGGGCCGCTTCCGGCGGGTGCAGTTGTGCGTTCATTTCGCCGCGGGCAACGCCTGCCTTGAGCATGCGCAGAAAAAACTTCTCGATCTGGGCCTGGGCGTTGGCGACGATGTGCGCCACTTCCTCGTCGTGGGGGGCGACCTCGAGCGCGGTGTTGGTCAGAAAACATCCTGGATGCGCGTCCGGGGTTGGGTCTTGGGCAATGAACGCCAGAAAAAGCCGGCGGATCGCCTCGCGGGGCGGGTGGTCTGCTTCCAGCGAGGCCAGCAGGGCCAGCCGATGGCGGTCGTCGTAGCGCCGCAGGGTCGTGACGAACAGCGAACGTTTGTCGGTGAAGGCGCCGTACAGGCTGCCACGATGCAGGCCCGTGCAATCGACGAGGTTCTGCATGGAAGTGGCTTCGTAACCTTGGCGCCAGAAGGCCTGCATGGCCTGGTCAAGAACGAAATCTTCGTCAAACTGTTTGTTGGCGGGCATGGGGTTCAGAACGATTCAAGTCGAATGTACCACAAATTGAACGATCATTCAAAATAGGTGGCGCATGACATAAAACGCCCGTGGTGCCGGGCGCGCAAAGGCTCAGTGGCGCGGGATGCTGGCGGCGCCGGGGTGGCGCTGAACAAACTCGTGGATGGCCGCGAAGACTTCCGCGGGTGCCTCCCACTGTGGCCAGTGGCCCACGGTGTCGAGGCTCACCACATCGGGGTTGGGCACCACCTCGCGGTAACGCGCGGCCATGTGGGCACCCGAATTCGGGTCCATGGCGCCATTGACCAAGCGCACGGGCGTGGCCCCATTGACCAGCGGCGCCACCAGGCGTTCGCGCAACTGGGCGCGGGCAAAAATCGCGCGGCTCAACAGGTGGGTGACACGGCGCCCCTGGTTGAATTCCAGAACTTCCCAGAACGCGTCGAGCTCGGCGTCAGTGGGTTGTGTGTCGGGCCCGAACATGCCAAGCAGCGCACGCTTGAACGCGCGCTTGGGGATGCGGGGCCCAAGCCAGGGGCCGAGCCAGGAGGCCAGAAGCCTCTGAATGCGACGGGAGCGGTACACCTCAGGGAAAATGCCGCCGTTCATGAGCACGGCCGATGCAATCACGGGCAGGGGCGTGGGTGTTCGGCGGCGGGCCAGCATTTCCTGAACCACGCCAACCCCCAGGTCGTGTCCGACAACGTGCGCCTGCTGAACGCCCAGATGCGCCAGAAGGGCGTCGGTCATGTCGGCATGGTCTGAGACGCTGTAGGCATGGTCGACGGGTTTGTCCGAGAAACCCATGCCAAGAAGGTCCAGCGCCAGAACGCGGTAATGGGCCGTCAGCAGCGGCCAGACCTTTTGCCAATCGTAGGAACTGGTGGGATATCCGTGCACCAGGAGGATGCAGGGGCCTTGCCCTTGGTCCTGGTAAAAAATGCGATGCCCGTTGTGGGAAAAGTATTGGCCGTGGTCAAGCCACTGCTGAAGCGATGGGTGCATGGGCATGAGCTCCTCATGGGCGTCGGTTGCCGACGCCCCGAAAAATTCAGATTCCCAGGGCCTTCAGGGCCACCAGAACAACCAGGGCCATCAGCGTGAGCAGCCCCACGACAAAAAAGCGAAAGCGCGAAGGCACATGGTTCGACCCCAAATGCACCCAGGCATGGGCGAGGCGGCTGGCGACATAGAGCCAGGCCAGCCCCACCGCCAGGGGCGTCACGGCGTTGAGTGCAATCAGCGAAAAACAGAGCACGTAGAACAGCACGGGTGTTTCGAACTGGTTCTGCAGATTGTTGGACACCTTGAGCACCTCGTCGGGCCAAACATCCGCGTGGAGCGCGGCCCGCTTGATCTCCACGCCGCCGCGCTTGAAGGCTGCCGTTCGAACCCGGCCCAGCAGGAAGAAAAGGAAAATTGTCAGCGACGCCTGAACCAGCATCGGCCACACCAGACCACTTGTATTCATGAATAAGTTCCTCAACGACAACAACCAACGCGCACACCATGCCATGCAGATCATGGCAGCCCGTGCGCGTCCGGGATTCTCGCTGGCGCACCCGGCCTGTCAAGAGTGGATGCGCGGGAGCGTCGTTGCATCGAGGCGGCGCCAGTCGCGTGAGCGACAGGCCAAGGCCTCATGCCGTGCGCGCGCAGGGCGCATGGGGGCACCTGTCAGACCGCGATGCACACCCGCAGCACCTCATGGCCATAAGCGTCGAGCTTCTTGGCGCCAATGCCGCTGATGCCCTGCAGGTCGTCTGGCGTTTGGGGGGCACGGGCCGCGATGGCGGCCAGGGTGGCGTCGTGAAAGATCACGTAGGCGGGCAGGTTGTGCTCACGCGCCACCTCGGCGCGCCAGGCCTTGAGGGCGGCAAAACGCTGCTGGCCGGCTTCG
>JBGSNW010000498.1:0-1521 GCA_041739435.1 Burkholderiaceae bacterium | reverse complement strand
CTGTTGATGGGCGGCGACCATTGCCTGGGCGTGGGGTCCATCAGCGCAGTGGCCCGGCACTGCCGCGCCACCGGGCGCAAACTGCGGGTGCTGTGGCTGGACGCCCATGCCGACGTCAACACCGGCACCATCAGCCCCAGCGGCAACCTGCACGGCATGCCGGTGGCCTGCCTGCTGGGCCACGGCCCCGCACCGTTGACGGGCTGGAGCGGCACACCCGCGGCCATCACACCGGACGACATCGATTTCATCGGCATCCGCAGCGTCGACGCCGCCGAAAAGCAGGCCATCCGCGAGCTGGGGCTGCAGGTGTTTGACATGCGCCACATCGACGAACACGGCATGCGCTACACCCTGACCGAGGCGCTGCAGGACGTGGACGACAACACCCACCTGCACGTGAGCTTCGACGTGGACTGCCTGGACCCGGCCGACGCGCCCGGTGTGGGCACGGCGGTGCGCGGCGGCCCCACCTACCGCGAGATGCAGCTGTGCATGGAGATGATTGCCGACACCGGGCGACTCGCGTCACTCGACGTGGTGGAGATCAACCCGGCACTCGACGTGCGCAACCAGACGGCGGAACGCGCCGTGGACCTGATCGGCAGCCTGTTTGGCCAGTCCACGCTGGCGCGCTGATACGGTTTCGCCTCCAAACGTATAACTGCGTTGGTTCGCCTGGCCGTGCTACAGCACTGTCTGCGGCTCCCGCCTTGTTCTACGCTTGAATGCAAAACCGTATGAAACCCCGCCTGCCGATGGCGCGATCAGCGCAGCCTGAAGCGCTCGTCCACCAGCCGGGCGTCGTCAAAATGCCGCCGCCCGACGAACGCCGTGGGCTGGCGGCCCCATTGCCGCATGGCGCCCGGGCTTTCAATGCCCATGGGCCAGAACAGGATGCGTTCACCCCGCGCGGTGCCGGGCACGATGCCATTGGGCCAGAAGGCGCTGCGCGTACCACCTTGTGACGTGGGCAGGGCGCGCAGGGTGTTGTCGTCCGCCAGCGTGTAGACCAATTCCGGCGGCGTTTCGTCACGCCTTGGGCCCTGGGTGGAACCTTCTTCGGTGTGCGGGACCACGCCCACCACATAATGCGTGCCACTGGCAACGCGCACCCGCAGGCGTTGCCCCGGCTGCAGTACCGGCAAACTCGTCGGCACAAAAGCCCATTCCACACGGGCCTGGGGCGCGGGGCGCGGCACCAGCGCGGGTGTGGGCACAAACAGGTGGTAGCAGCCGCAGGCGTGGATGGTGTCGAGCAACAACGGCGTGCCGTCGGGCGCCAGCGTGATGCGCAGCACCACCGCATCCAGCGGGCCGCTCAGCAGATCCATCGCACCCACGGCCGGGCGCTCGGGGAACCAGAAGCTGTAAACCAGTTGCACCAGCGTCTGCGCGCCCATGCGGGTGTAGGCGATGCGCTGGTACGCCACCGGGCGCTGCGTGTTCACTTCAGGTGCATGACCCGCGCCCCAGTGCAGCGCGCCAAACCGGTCGAATGGCGCGATGTCGCCCGGCCCG
>JBGSNW010000490.1:0-2762 GCA_041739435.1 Burkholderiaceae bacterium | reverse complement strand
CGGACCGCGGCCAAGAACGGGGACGAGGTGCCCGAGGACGCCGGGATCGAATTGCTGGACGCGGCCGAGGCGCGTTATGTGTCGCGCGGCGGGCTCAAGCTCGAAGGCGCCTTGCGTGCCACCGGCCTGGACGTGGCGGGCCGGGTCTGCCTGGACCTGGGGCAGTCCACGGGCGGTTTTACCGATTGCCTGCTGCACCACGGCGCCGCGCACGTGGTGGGGGTGGACGTGGGGCATGGGCAGCTGCATGCGCGGCTGCGCGCCGACCCGCGCGTGCGCTGCGTGGAAGGGGTCAATGCTCGCGATCCGGATGCTTTGAAAATAATAGCAAACTTCGACCATTCCACGGGGGCTGAAGGCCAATTTCATTCAAATTTTGACCTCATCACCGGTGATCTGTCCTTCATCTCGTCCACGCTGGTGTTGCCGGCGGCGGTGCCGTACCTGAAGCCAGGGGGCGCCCTGCTCATGCTCGTCAAGCCGCAGTTCGAGTTGCAGCCGCACCAGATCGGCAAGGGCGGCATCGTCAAGGATGTGGCGCTGTACGCCGAGGTGGCGCAGCGCCTGCACAGTTGCTGTGTCGACCTCGGGTTGCAGGTCCGGCAGTGGTTCGACTCTCCCATCACCGGCGGCGATGGCAACCGCGAATTTTTCATTCACGCCACACACGACAACGGGAGGCCCGTTTGAACACGCCCACACGATTTCCGGTCAGCTTTGAATTTTTTCCGCCCAAGACACCCGAAGGCGCAACCAAACTGGAGGCGGTTCGCCAACGGCTGTACGCGCTCAAGCCCGAGTTTTTCAGCGTGACCTACGGCGCCGGGGGCTCCACGCAGGACGGCACGCTGCAGACGGTGTTGGCCATCCTGGCCGATGGCCATGCGGCGGCGCCGCATTTCTCGTGTATCGGTGCCACCCGTGAGAGTGTGCGGGCCCAGCTGCAGCGCTTTCGCCAGGCCGGCATCCGGCGCATCGTGGCGCTGCGGGGGGATCTGCCTTCGGGCCATGGCACGTTTGGCGAATTCAGGTACGCCAGCGAGCTGGTGGCCTTCATTCGCGAGGAAACGGGCGACGCGTTTCACATCGAGGTGGGCTGCTACCCCGAGATGCATCCGCAGGCCCGATCGCCCGAGGCCGATCTGCAGGCGTTTGCCGCCAAGGTCCGTGCTGGCGCCAGTTCGGCCATCACACAGTATTTCTACAACGTTGACGCCTACACGCGCTTCGTGGACGACGCGCGGGGCCTGGGGGTGCAGATTCCCGTGGTGCCCGGCATCATGCCCATCACCAGTTCCACGCAGTTGATGCGGTTCTCCGACGCCTGCGGCGCCGAGATTCCGCGCTGGATCCGCCAGCGCCTCATGGCCTATGGTGACGACAGCGCGTCGATCAAGGCATTCGGGCTGGACGTGGTGAGCGGCTTGTGCGAGCGGCTGCGCGAGGCGGGCGCGCCGGGGCTGCACTTCTACACCATGAACCAGGCTGTGGCCGCCACCGAGATCGTGCAACGGCTTCGCCTGGCGTGATGTCGGGCGCCTGACAAGCGTCTTGTTGCCGAGGACCCACACCCCGGGCCTGTTGACGGGGCGCTCATTTGATCTGGCTCAAACTTTGGTGGCATCGGCATCGGCATCGGCGTAGAGGCGGGTGGTGTTTGAGCAAGGTCAAACATGCCCCTGTTGATGAAATGTCCAATAGGTCTTGGGGATGTTCCCGAAACTCTATTGAGCACGCATCATGAAAAAACAGATCATTGCCGCCGCCGTTCTCAGCACCCTGTTGTCGGGTGCTGCATTTGCACAGCAAGCCCAGGAAGGCCCCTGGATGGTGCGTGTGCGCGCTGTCAATCTCGACAGCGACAACGACGACAAGACCGGGCTGGACCTGACGGTCAACAACAAGATCATCCCGGACCTGGACATCAGCTATTTCTTCAGCAAGAACTTTGCGGCCGAACTGCTGGTGACCATTCCGCAAAAGCACCGGGTGGCTGCCGGTGGCACGAAGATCGGCACGCTGCGTCACCTGCCTCCGACCTTGCTGGCGCAATACCATTTTGACCTGCCCGGCTTCAAGCCCTATGTGGGGGCCGGTCTGAACTACACGCGTTTTTCCAGCGTCAAGCTGCTGGGTGGTGCGGCCACCGTGCAGAAAAACAGTTTTGGTCCGGCGCTGCAGGTGGGCGTGGACATTCCGCTGGCCCCGAACCTGTACCTCAACTTCGACATCAAGAAGGTTTACATCGACACCAAGGTGTCGGTGGGTGGCGTGAAACAGGGCACCTTCAATGTGGACCCGCTTCTGTACGGCGTGGGCCTGGGCTGGCGTTTCTGATTCCTGGGTTGACCAGCCCTTGTTCTGCCGGGGGTCCTGCTGCTGCAGGGCCCCTTTTTTCATGAGCGCGGTGACGGCCTCAGCGCTCGTCGTAGCTCACCACCAGGCGCTCGCTGGTGGGCCGTGCCTGGCAGCTCAGCACAAAACCCTGCGCCATCTCCCAGGGTTCGAGCGTGAAGTTTTTTTCCATCTGCACCGAACCCTCGATCACCTTGGCACGGCAGGTGCAGCACACGCCGGCCCGGCAGGACCACGGCAGATCGAGACCGGCCGCCAGCGCCACGTCCAGCACTTTTTCGTCGGGGCCGATCTGAAGCTCGGTGGGCTTGCCGTCCAGCACCACGGTCAGGGCGGTCTTGCCAGTGGCGTTCGCGACCGAGGCCGTCGGCGCTGCGAGACGCTCGGCAGGGGCCAGGGCCTCCAGC
>JBGSNW010000487.1:0-2972 GCA_041739435.1 Burkholderiaceae bacterium | reverse complement strand
GGCCAGCGTGTCTATGGCGAGGTGCTGGCCGGCCACCTGGTGGTGGACGACAGCGTCTACCGCGACCCCAGTTTTGCCCGCGCCGCCGCCCACGTGATGAGCCCGCCGTTCCGCCCCAAGGGCCATCAGGAGTTTCTGTGGCGCGGCCTGCAGAGCGGCAGCCTGCACACCACCGCCACCGACCACTGCACCTTCTGCGCCGCGCAAAAGGCGGCTGGCCAGGACGACTTTGCCAAGATCCCCAACGGCTGCGGCGGGGTCGAGGAGCGCCTGGCCGTGATCTGGGACGCGGGCGTGAACACCGGGCGCCTCACGCCCAGCGAGTTCGTGGCCGTCACGTCGGCCAACGCGGCGAAACTGTTCAACATCTACCCCCAAAAGGGCAGCGTGTCGGTGGGCGCCGACGCCGACCTCGTGGTCTGGGACCCGGCGGGCCACAAGACGCTGTCGGTCAAGACGCAGCACAGCAAGGGCGACTTCAACATCTTTGAAGGCCGCACCGTCCGGGGCGTGCCCACGCACACCGTGAGCCAGGGCGAACTGGTGTTCGTGCAGGGCGACCTGCGCGCCGCGCAGGGCAAGGGCCGCTACATCAAGCGCCCCGCCTTCAGCGACAACTTCACGGCGAACCGGCTGCGGGCGCAGACCGACGCGCCCACGGCGGTGGTGCGCGGGTGATGCACCCATGTGGGGGCAAGTCTTTGTGGTGGGTCGACCGTCCGTGGCCTGCCAAGCAGGCTTGCATTCAAGACCTCAGCGCCTGCGCTCCACCGGCTCGGGGCCATCGGGGGATGGGTGGGGGCCGATTTCGCAAAGCGCAGCGCGTATGAGGCCCCCGCCCATCCCCTGATGGCCCGCGCACACTACAGCAGCACTTCAACGGTTACCCAGACCGTCCCCGATACGCAAGGAGTCAACCACCATGAACACCGCAACCGCCCTCGACACCACATCGGTCCGCATCAACGGCGAGCGCCTCTGGGCCTCGCTGATGGAACTGGCGCAAATTGGTGCCACGCCCAAGGGCGGTGTGTGCCGCCTGACCCTGACCGACCTTGACAAACAGGGCCGCGACCTCGTGCTGCGCTGGGCCACCGAGGCCGGCATGACGGTGACCATCGACAAGATCGGCAACGGCTTCATGCGCCGCGCCGGCCGCAACAACAGCCTGCCCCCCATCGTGACCGGCAGCCACATCGACACCCAGCCCACCGGCGGCAAGTTCGACGGCAACTACGGCGTGCTGGCGGGCATCGAGGTGGTGCGCACCCTGAACGACCACGGCATCCAGACCGAAGCCCCCATCGAGGTGGCCTTCTGGACCAACGAGGAAGGCTCGCGCTTCGTGCCGGTGATGATGGGCTCGGGCGTGTTCGCCAAGGCCTTCACGCTGGAACATGCGTATGCGGCGACGGACACCGAGGGCAAGAGCGTCAAGGGCGAGCTGGAGCGCATCGGCTACATCGGCCCGCAGGAGCCCGGCGACCACCCCATCGGCGCGTATTTCGAGACCCACATCGAACAAGGCCCGGTGCTGGAGGATGCCGACGTGACCATCGGCGTGGTGCAGGGCGTGCTCGGCATCCGCTGGTTTGACTGCACCGTCACCGGCATGGAAGCCCATGCCGGCCCCACGCCCATGGCCCTGCGCAAGGACGCCATGCAGGTGGCCGCCCGCATCATGCAGGAGGTAGTGGCCTGCGCCATGCGCCACCAGCCGCACGGCCGCGGCACCGTGGGCATGGTGCAGGTGTTTCCCAACAGCCGCAACGTGATCCCGGGCCGGGTGAAATTCAGCATCGACCTGCGCAACAGCACCGACGCCCTGGTGGACCAGATGGCCGACGAGGTCAAGGCCTTCGTCGCCCATGTCGCCAAGGACAGCGGGCTGGACGTGAAGATTGAAATGGTGTCGAGCTACCCCGCGCAGGTGTTCCACCCCGACTGCGTGGACGCCGTGGGCCGCGCCGCCCAGAAGCTGGGCTATTCCCACATGCCCGCCGTCTCCGGCGCCGGCCACGACGCCGTCTACATGGCCCGCCTGGCCCCGGCCGGCATGATTTTCATCCCCTGCAAGGACGGCATCAGCCACAACGAGATCGAGGACGCGAAGCCCGCGCACATCACGGCCGGGTGCAATGTGCTGCTGCATGCGATGCTGGAGAGGGCGGGGGTGGCTTGAGCGACCCGTAATTCTGAATCGCAAAAACCAGGATCGGCAACAACTGCGTGGCCTGCTACTCGCGGGTGCGCAGTCAGCGCCCACCGCGCCCGTCGATGCCACTTACTTCGATGCACTGCGCAAGCGCATCAGCAGCAAGAAATCCAGGTGAGGGCCAAAGCGCTGATTCAGCGCACGCTGGCACTGGGTGACATAGAGCAGGCCATCAGCCATTACCTGGAGCAAGAAGTGCCGACTGCGGCGCTTGGCTTCGTCGACGCACTGGCGCATGCCTATGCCCACATCAGCAAACATCCCGGCACAGGTTCACCGCGCTACGCGCACGAGTTGGGCATTCCTGAATTGCGCTGCTGGACCAGCATCGCCGACCTGGCGCGAAGCGCGCGCAGCGTCTTCGGGGGGGCGGCCTTGCGAATCCTGTATTTCGGCCGTTTTCAGGCTTTTTATGCCATTAGCCCCCGTCCGTAGGTCAAAATGCGCTATTTATTAGATAGCAACCCACACCCCCGCAACACCAGCTGCACCACGTGCTCGGTGGCGCGCGCGTGTTCGGCGGGAGACAGGCCGGGGCGGCCCAACACGGCACTGACCTGCACGTCAAAGTCGGCGTAAGTCTGGGTGGCGGCCCATAGGGTGAAGAACAGGTGCGTGCTGTCCACCGGGGCCATGCGTCCGGCCGCAATCCAGCCGTCGATCACGGCGGCTTTTTCGCGCACCATGTCGCGCAGTTCGGTGGCCAGCAATTCGCCCAGCACCGGGGCGCCGTGCAGCAGCTCGTTGGCGAACACGC
>JBGSNW010000482.1:0-1858 GCA_041739435.1 Burkholderiaceae bacterium | reverse complement strand
GTGGAACGCAGCGGCGGCAAGGCCCGGCGCGTGGTGGATCTGCGGCGCTGAGCTTGTCCCGGCGCGGCGCGGCAGGGCGGCGTCCTTTCTTCTGACAGGGGAATCCCTCTGTGTTGGCCTGTTCGATGGGCGCCTACACTCGGGCCACTGACTCGTCAGATGGGATGGTCGCGTTGGAAAAAAATATTGTCTTCCGTAAATCCGCCAAAGGCCAGGAGGCCTTTGCCTCGCGACACAGCGGGCTGGCCCCCCGCCTGCGGTCCTTGCTGATTCTGGTGGATGGCAAACGCCCCGTGACCGAACTGGCCAGGATGGCCGGTGCCTTGGGCGACTTCGAGCAACTGCTGGCGCAATTGGCCACCGAAGGCTTGATCGAACCCGCGTCGGGTGCAAGGCCAGTCGCCGCGTCGGCGCACAGCCCTGTTGTTCACCAGGACTTTGCCGCCACGGTGCGTGCCGACGTTGCCACGGCCACCGACGTGGTCACGCAGCCGCCCCACCCTCAAACCACGCTACCGCAGGCCAAGCAACTGGCGGCCCGGCGCGTCACGGCGATTCTGGGGCCCATGGGGGAAGATATTTGTCTGCGCATCGAAGCCGCGCATTCGCTGACCGAGTATGTTGCCGCCGTCAAGCGGGCCTATGCGGCGATCCGGGACTTGCGGGGCAGTGCGGCGGCAGCGCAGTTTGGCGACGAGATCGAGGCCAATCTGCCACCTGCTTGAGCAGCCCCATGCCGTGGCCCGCGCGCCAGTGGCTCAGCGCTGTTCGATCCGGTCGACCAGCAGGTCCACGAACTGCGTTTCATCCAGGCTGATGCGGATGCGCACGGGCAGGTATTGCAGCGTTGGCGCGAACCAGATGTCGGCGGTGATTTTGCCGCGCGGATTGGCCAGGGGCAGGGGTTGCAGATGAAACGCCTCCACCTCGCCCAGGCGTCCCAGATACAGCGTTTCACGTCCAACAATGCGGTAGTTCCACAAATCGACCCCACCGGGGCGCGCCATCCACAGGGCCACGGTGTGCCCTTCCTCCAGCCGTTCGCGCCCGGTCTGGAAGCGCCAGGCCAGTTCGACGAACTGGCTGGCGGCGTCCTGCACCTGGGCGGGGCGAGGCAGCGTCTGGCCGTTGGCCAACGTGATCCCGTGCGCGTCCAGGTGCACTGCGCGGCGGCGACCCCGCACCGTCTCTTCAAAGGCGGACGGCTGCAGGCCATCGTCGGTCACCTCCCCCTGGCTGGTCATGACCAGCTTGAGCAGCAGGCCGAAGTCCAGCGTCACCTGAACCTGGTAGCGCGCGTCTTCACGCTGCCACTGCACGCGGGCCTTGCCGTGCAGGTCGCCGCGGTAATAACCGCCCAGATCGTAGGTCAGCCGGGTGTCCGCGGGCCACGGTTCGGGTTCGGTGACGACGGGCGTGTCGTGTCCCCCGGGTGTGTCGGGCATGGCGGAAGCCGTATCGTCCGCAGCTGGCATCGGGCGGTCCTGCTCGGCGGCAGCCTCGGAAACGGGTGCGGATTCGGCGACCTCGTCTGGCACTTCTGTTGCTATTAAGTCAGAAGCAATGTCTTGTTGTCTGACGGGGGCTAGAGGGCGTTTTTTTATGGATTTTTTGATCTGTCGGGTCGTTGTGGGTGACCATGGTGGAGAAGCGGCGGCGATCTGCCGTGTGAACAGGGGCGCGACCATGGGTCGCAGTGCCTCGGGTTCGCGCCATTGCGCCTGCAGCCAGCCCAGCACCAGCGCGTGCAGGGCCATCGCCGCACCCGTCAGAACCAGCAGCCTGCGAAGCCCGGGCACGGCTCAATGGCCTGGCGACAACCAGGCGTTGATGGCGGCCGCGTCGCGCACGGCCAGCC
>JBGSNW010000444.1:0-4966 GCA_041739435.1 Burkholderiaceae bacterium | reverse complement strand
CGGGAGCAGCTGCTGGCGCGGGAGCCGGGGCTGGTGCGGCTGCGGGCTTGAGTGCGCCGTCGCAAGTGGCAGCCGCAGTGGCGGGCGTCCAGTTGGCATCGCGCCAGCACAGTTCATTGGTGCCGTTTTTCCAGACCAGTTCGTTGGTGCCATTGCGCCAGTTGTCCACAGTCTGGGCGCCAGCGGCTGTCACGAGAGCAGCAGAAGCGAAAAGCATCGCCACTTTATTCAATTTCTTCATGGTTCTCCTCTTGGGGAAAAAGGGGCCGCAGCAGGACTGCGAAAACGAGACGTTATGAATGACCATCACCCAAACGTGATGGCAATTGTGCCACACGTCTCCACGCCCGCAGGACTCCTCGGGGGCCCCAAATTGGGGCTGAAACGGCATTTGAGGTGATCTGTTGCGTCAGGGCTACATTCGGGGGGCAACTTGAAAGCCCGTAAAATCAGGGTTCTCGCCGCGTCTCTTCTCACCTTTCCCTTCTCATGACCCAGTTCGCCAAAGAAACCCTGCCCATCAGTCTTGAAGAGGAAATGCGGCGCAGCTACCTTGATTACGCGATGAGCGTGATCGTGGGTCGTGCATTGCCCGACGCGCGCGACGGTCTCAAACCCGTGCATCGCCGCGTGCTTTTCGCCATGCACGAGTTGAACAACGACTGGAACCGCCCGTACAAGAAGTCGGCGCGTATCGTGGGTGACGTCATCGGCAAGTACCACCCGCACGGTGACCAGTCCGTTTACGACACCATCGTGCGCATGGCGCAAGACTTTTCCATGCGGCACCTGCTGGTGGACGGGCAGGGCAATTTCGGATCGGTGGACGGTGACAACGCCGCGGCAATGCGGTATACGGAAATCCGCCTGGCCAAGATTGCCCACGAAATGCTGGGCGACATCGACAAGGAAACCGTCGATTTCGGCCCCAATTACGACGGCAGCGAAAAGGAGCCGCTGGTCCTGCCCAGCAAGCTGCCCAACCTGCTGGTCAACGGCTCGGGGGGCATCGCGGTGGGCATGGCCACCAACATTCCGCCCCACAACCTCAATGAGGTGGTGGACGCCTGCCTGCACCTGCTGCGCAATCCCGGGGCCACGGTCGATGAACTGATGGAGATCATCCCCGCGCCCGACTTCCCCACCGCCGGCATCATCTACGGCATCAACGGCGTCAAGGACGGCTACCGCACCGGGCGGGGCCGGGTGGTCATGCGCGCCAAGTGCCACTTCGAGGACATCGACCGCGGTCAGCGACAGGCGATCATCGTGGACGAGCTGCCCTACCAGGTCAACAAGAAGACGCTGCAGGAGCGCATGGCCGAGCTGGTGCACGAAAAGAAGATCGAAGGCATCAGCCACATCCAGGACGAGTCCGACAAGTCGGGTATGCGCCTGGTGATCGAGCTCAAACGCGGCGAAGTGCCCGAGGTGGTGCTGAACAACCTGTACAAGCAGACGCAGCTGCAGGACACCTTTGGCATGAACATGGTGGCCCTGATCAATGGCCAGCCCAAGCTGTGCAACCTGAAGGACCTGATCGAGGTCTTCCTGGAACATCGTCGCGAGGTTGTGACGCGGCGCACGGTGTTCACCTTGCGCAAGGCGCGTGAGCGCGGCCATGTGCTGGAAGGCCTGGCCGTGGCGCTGGCCAATATCGACGAATTCATCGCCATCATCCGCAATGCCCCGACACCGCCGGTGGCCAAGACCGAGCTGATGGCGCGCCCTTGGGACAGCCAGCTGGTGCGCGAAATGCTCACGCGCACCCGGGCCGATGGCGGCGTGGTCAACGCCGACGACTACCGCCCCGACGGCCTGGAGAAGAGTTATGGCATGGGCAACGATGGGCTGTACCGCCTGAGTGACACGCAGGCCCAGGAAATCCTGCAGATGCGCCTGCAGCGCCTGACGGGCCTGGAGCAGGACAAGATCGTTGCCGAATACAAGGAGGTCATGGCCGAGATCGACGACCTGCTGGACATCCTGGCGCGGCCCGAGCGCGTCTCCGTCATCATTGGCGAGGAACTGGCCACGCTGCGCCAGGAATTCGGCCAGACCAAGCTGGGCGCGCGCCGCAGCGAGATCGAGCACAACGCGCAGGATCTCGCCACCGAAGACCTGATCACGCCCACCGACATGGTGGTCACGCTCAGCCACAGCGGCTACATCAAGAGCCAGCCGCTCAGCGAATACCGGGCGCAAAAGCGCGGCGGGCGCGGCAAGCAGGCCACGGCCACCAAGGAAGACGACTGGATCGACCAGCTCTTCATCGCCAACACCCACGACTACATCCTGTGCTTTTCCAACCGGGGGCGCCTGTATTGGCTCAAGGTGTGGGAGGTGCCCGCGGGTTCGCGCGGCTCACGCGGCCGCCCCATCGTCAACATGTTCCCGCTGCAGGACGGCGAAAAAATCAACGTGGTGCTGCCCCTCACGGGTGAAAAACGCAGCTTCCCGGCTGATCAGTACGTTTTCATGGCAACCTCCA
Source organism: Burkholderiaceae bacterium (assembly GCA_041739435.1). Taxonomy (GTDB): domain Bacteria; phylum Pseudomonadota; class Gammaproteobacteria; order Burkholderiales; family Burkholderiaceae_C; genus PHCI01. The sequence continues at coordinate 2,475 of JBGSNW010000444.1, read as the reverse complement.
TGGGCACGGTCAAGAAGACCACGCTGGACGAGTTCTCCAACCCGCGCAAGGCCGGCATCATTGCCGTGGACCTCGACGAAGGCGACTACCTGATCGGCGCGGCGCTGACCGACGGCCAACATGACGTCATGTTGTTCTCCGACGGGGGCAAGGCGGTGCGTTTCGACGAAAACGACGTGCGTCCGATGGGCCGCAACGCCCGTGGCGTGCGCGGCATGATGCTCGACGACGGGCAGAGCGTGATCGCCATGCTGGTGGCCGAGGATGAACTGCAAAGCGTGCTCACGGCCACACAAAACGGCTACGGCAAGCGCACCTCCATCACCGAGTACACCCGCCACGGCCGCGGCACCAAGGGCATGATCGCCATCCAGCAAAGCGAGCGCAACGGCAAGGTGGTGGCGGCCACCCTCGTGCATGCGGACGACGAGATCATGCTGATCACCGACAAGGGCGTGCTGGTGCGCACCCGGGTTTCAGAGATTCGCGAGCTGGGGCGTGCCACACAAGGCGTGACGCTGATTGCGCTGGACGACGGCTCGCAGCTGAGCGGGCTGCAGCGCATCGTCGAAAACGACGCCAACGGCGCCGACCCTGAGCCCGGCGCACCGGTGGCGGGCGACGATCCCGTGGTTGGCAGCTGATTTATTCAGATTAGATAGCAAACTATGACCATTTGGCGGGGGCCAAGGCCATATTTCATTCATAAAATTCAGTGAACCGTCCATTCAACTTCTCCGCCGGTCCGGCGGCCATCCCGGTTGAGGTGTTGCAGCAGGCGGCTGCCGAGATGTTCGACTGGCACGGCGGCGGCATGGGTGTCATGGAAATGAGCCACCGCGGCAAGGAGTTCGTGTCGATCTATGAGGCCGCCGAACGCGATCTGCGCGAACTGCTGGCCGTCCCCGGACATTTCCGCATCCTGTTCATGCAGGGGGGCGGCCTCGCCGAAAACGCGATCGTGCCGCTGAACCTGTCGCGCGGCGGCAGGGTGGATTTTGTGGTGACGGGCAGCTGGAGCCAGAAGTCGCTGAAAGAAGCGCGTCGCTACTGCACCGCGCAGGTGGTGGCCAGCAACGAGGCGGACCACCACACGCGGCTGCCGGCGCCCGGGCAATGGGCGTTGAGCCAGGACGCCGCCTATGTGCACATTTGCTCCAACGAGACCATTCATGGGGTGGAATTCCATGAGTTGCCCGACCTGAAAAGCCTGGGATGTGATGCGCCGCTGGTGATTGATTTTTCATCGCACGTGGCCTCGCGCCCGGTGGACTGGACACGTGTCGGGCTGGCGTTTGGTGGCGCCCAGAAGAACCTGGGCCCGGCCGGACTCACGCTGGTGGTGGTGCGCGAAGACCTTGTCGGCCACGCATTGGCCGTCTGTCCGAGCGCGTTCGATTACAAAACCGTGGCCGACAACCGGTCGATGTACAACACGCCGCCGACCTGGTCCATCTATGTTGCGGGACTGACTTTCCAGTGGCTCAGGAACCAGGGCGGTATCGCAGTCATCGAGCAACGCAATATCGCCAAGGCAAAGCTGCTTTATGACTTTATCGACGGGTCGGATTTTTACGTGAACAAGGTGGACCGGGATTGCCGCTCCCGCATGAACATTCCGTTCTTCCTGAAAAATGTAGCGCGCAACGACGCGTTCCTGGCCGGCGCTGCCGCGCGCGGCCTGCTCCAGCTCAAGGGCCACAAATCGGTGGGCGGCATGCGTGCCAGCATCTACAACGCCATGCCCCTGGCGGGTGTGCAGGCACTGGTGGACTACATGCGAGAATTTGAGAAATCCCAGGCCTGAGACATGACCCGTCCGCTTTCCGAACTTCGCACCTGCATCGACGCCGTTGACCAGCAACTGCTCGTGTTGTTGAACCAGCGCGCCGCGTTGGCCAACGAGGTGGGTGAACTCAAGCGCGCCGAAGGCTCTCCGGTGTTCCGGCCCGAGCGCGAGGCGCAGGTCATCAACGCCCTGCAGGCGGTCAATCCGGGCCCGCTCAAGAGCGCCAATGTCGCCACCATCTGGCGCGAAATCATGTCCACCTGCCGCGCCCTGGAGGCCCCGCAACGCGTGGCCTACCTCGGCCCGGCCGGCACCTTCAGCGAGCAGGCCGCCACCCAGTTTTTTGGCTCCAGCATCGAGCACGTGCCGTGCGCGAGCATTGACGAGGTGTTTCACGCCACCACCGCGGGCACCGCGCAATTCGGCGTGGTACCGGTCGAGAACAACACCGAAGGGGTGGTCACGCGCTCGCTCGATCTGTTCCTGAATTCGCCGCTGCATGTGATCGGTGAAACCAGCCTGCTCGTGCGCCACAACCTGCTGCGCCTGGGTGATTCGCCGGACGGCATCGAGGTCGTGATCGCCCATCCACAGGCGCTGGCGCAGTGCCAGGGCTGGCTCAACACGCACCTGCCCACGGCCGAGCGACGGGCAGCCGCCAGCAATGCCGAGGGCGCCCGTCTGGT
>JBGSNW010000428.1:0-2548 GCA_041739435.1 Burkholderiaceae bacterium | reverse complement strand
GGAAGGCCAGAGCGTGCCCGTGGGCGTGGGCCAGCCCACGCTGCGCATCGACGGCCTGACGGTGGGCGGCACCGCCTGAAAGGCTGACCGCGCCCAGGGGCGCGCCCATTCGGGTGTGCTACATTCAAACCTTATGCAAGTGCGCAACGCGTTTTACTTTTACTTTTGGTTCTCGGTCCCCGGTGGACGAGAGGCGAACGCGTAACCCCAAGCGAACCCCACATCGAACCGCCGGCCTGCCAAGCCCGGCGGTTTTTTTGTGCCCTGCGCACCCCGAACCCCACCGCAATTTCCAAGGAGCCCCGATGAACGCCAAAACCACCGCCCCCGCCAGCGACGCCTGGTATGCGAGCCCCGTCGACAAAACCAGCCAGACCGACGACGAACGCATCAAGGACATCACCGTGCTCCCTCCGCCCGAACACCTGATCCGCTTCTTCCCCATTGGTGGCACGCCGGTGGAGGCGCTCATCACCCGCACCCGCCGTGCCATTCACAACATCATGGCCGGCAAGGACGACCGGCTGCTGGTGGTGATCGGCCCGTGCTCCATCCACGACCCGGCCGCGGCGCTGGATTACGCGCGGCGCCTCAAGCCGCTGCGCGACAAATATGCCGACACGCTGGAGGTGGTCATGCGCGTCTATTTCGAGAAGCCCCGCACCACGGTCGGCTGGAAAGGTCTCATCAACGACCCCTACCTCGACCAGACCTTCCGCATCGACGAGGGCCTGCGCATCGCGCGCCAGCTGCTCATCGAGATCAATCGCCTGGGCCTGCCCGCCGGCAGCGAATTTCTGGACGTGATTTCGCCGCAGTACATTGGCGACCTGATTTCCTGGGGTGCGATTGGCGCGCGCACCACCGAGAGCCAGGTGCACCGCGAACTGGCGTCAGGCATCTCGGCGCCGATCGGCTTCAAGAACGGCACCGACGGCAACATCCGCATCGCCACCGACGCGATCCAGGCGGCGGCGCGCGGGCATCACTTTCTGTCGGTGCACAAGAACGGCCAGGTGGCCATCGTGCAGACCCATGGCAACAAGGACTGCCACGTGATCCTGCGTGGCGGCAAGGCGCCCAACTATGACGCGGCCAGCGTGGCCGCCGCCTGCAAGGAGCTGGAAGCCGCCAGGCTGGCGCCGACGCTGATGGTCGACTGCAGCCACGCCAACAGCAGCAAGCAGCATGAACGGCAGGTCGATGTGGCGCGGGACATTGCTGCACAACTCTCAGGGGGGTCGCGCCACATTTTTGGTCTGATGGTGGAGAGCCACATCCACGCCGGAGCCCAGAAGTTCACGCCCGGCAAGGACAACGTGGCCGCGCTGGAATACGGCAAGAGCATCACCGACGCCTGCCTCGGCTGGGACGACTCCCTGACCGTGCTCGATGTGCTGTCGCAGGCGGTCAAGGCGCGCCGCGGCGCCTGATACGGTTTCGCCTTGCCGTGCCGCAGCACTGTCTGCGGCTCCCGCCTTGTTCCACGCTTGAATGCAGAAACCGTATCAGACGGCTGCCACGGGCGCCGCCTTGGCGCGGTTGGGCAGCTTTTCCTTGATACGGGCCGACTTGCCGCTGCGGTCGCGCAGGTAATACAGCTTGGCACGGCGCACGTCGCCGCGGCGCTTGACCTCGATGCCGGCAATCAGCGGGCTGTAGGTCTGGAACGTGCGCTCCACGCCTTCGCCGCTGGAGACCTTGCGCACGGTGAAGCCGCTGTTGAGGCCGCGATTGCGCTTGGCAATCACCACGCCTTCATAGGCCTGGACCCGCTTGCGCGTGCCTTCGACCACATTGACGCTGACGATCACGGTGTCGCCGGGTGCAAATTCAGGAAGTTTCTTGCCCAGACGGGCAATTTCTTCTTTTTCAAGGGTTTCGATCAGGTTCATTTTTTCCTCTGTCGATCTTGCCCACGCTGCACAAAAGGCTTCGGGTGCCGGACCGGGTCCGGGCGATGAAGCGGCTGGGTAGAGGATCGGAAAAGCCTTTGATTATAACCCTGATCGCGGTGCCGGTGGCATAGCGGCCAAAACCGTCTCGTCGGCCCCCGACAACACACCAGCGGCACGGGCGGCGGCGATCAGGTCGGGGCGGCGCTGTGCGGTGATTTCGATGCGCCGGTCGCGGCGCCAGCGCTCGATTTGCGCATGGTGGCCCGAAAGCAGCACATCGGGCACAGGCTGGCCGTCCCAGATCTCGGGCCGTGTGTAGTGCGGACAGTCCAGCAAACCGTCCAGCGCCGGGTTGAAGCTGTCCAGCTGGTGGCTGCCGGCGTCGTTCAACACCCCGGGCTGCAGGCGCGCCACCGCGTCCAGCAGTGCCATCGCGGCGATTTCTCCGCCCGAGAGGACAAAATCGCCGAGGCTGATCTGGACGTCCACATGGGTGTCGATGAACCGCTGGTCCAGACCCTCATAACGACCGCAAACCAGCACGGCGCCGGCGCTGCAGGCCCAGTGCTGGACACCGGCGTGGTCCAGTGCCCGGCCCACGGGTGAGAAAAGCACCACTGGCGCCGCGGGCGCCTCATCGCCACGCGCCA
>JBGSNW010000217.1:0-8473 GCA_041739435.1 Burkholderiaceae bacterium | reverse complement strand
TTGCCACGCATTGCACGGGTGGTGGCGCAACTGCGCGGTCTACCGGCCGAGGCCCTGGCCGAGGCCTGTTGGCAAAACGCCTTGAGTGCGTTGCCGGGGCTGGCGGGGCTGGAAGGGGCCGAAGAGAAAAATTCATGATGTTTTTGGCCCTTATCCCCCGCCAAATGGTCATTGTTTGCTATTGCATGGAGAGTAAATTTGTTTCCCGGCGCGCATCCTGATCTGCCAAAACCGCCTCGCCTGCGCGGGTTAGACCCGCGGGTGACCGAGACCACGGTCTTGCTGGTGCTGGGCAGTTTTCCCGGCGCCGCGTCGCTGGCGGCGCAGCAGTATTACGCGCACCCCCAAAACCAGTTCTGGCGCATTTTTCAAGCCATTTTGCCAGTTAGCCCCCGTCAAATGGACCTGGACAGCTATGAAAAACGGATCAACTGGTTGCTGGGCAAGGGTGTGGGTGTATGGGATGTTTACGCCGCCTGCGAACGCCAGGGCAGCCTGGACAGCGCTATTCGCCAGCCTGAAGTCAATGATTTTTCAGGCCTGCACCGGCGCTGCCCCCGGCTGCGCGTGGTGGCGCACAACGGCGCCGAGAGTTTCCGCCACGCGCGCCAGGTGGTGTTGCCCGGTGTGCACAGCGTGCGCCTGCCGTCCACCAGTCCGGCCCACGCGTCGTGGAGTTTTGAGCGCAAGCTCGAGGCCTGGCGTGCCGTGGCGCACATGGCCGGGCTGGCGTGAAACCGGCGACCGAATCCGGCGACCGATCGCCCGTGGCGATAATGGGCGCATCTTGAGTGCCTTGAAAAAACCCGCCCGTGCCCTGCCCGAAGTCAATTTTTCCGACTGGGGCAATGTGCGTTCCCTGCACCTGGGCACGCCGTGGATCCAGGGCACGATGCGCATGGACGCGCCCTACGACATCGAGCTCGAATACGTGCAGCGCATGATGGCCTGGCTGCTGTTCACCGACCCCGCCACATTGCCGCAGCGCCATGCCATGCAGCTGGGCCTGGGTTCGGGCGCGCTCACCAAGTTCTGCCGCAAGCAGCTGAAGATCTGCACCACCGCCATCGAACTGAACCCGCAGGTGCTGCACGCCTGCCGCGGCTGGTTCAAGCTGCCGGCCGACGATGCCAAGCTGCGCGTGGTGATTGCCGACGCCGCGGAAGAAATTCGCAACCCCATGTGGGTGGGCAACGTCGATGCGCTGCAGGTGGACCTGTACGACGACGACGCGGCCGCGCCGGTGCTCGACAGCGCGGCGTTTTACGCCGACTGCCGCCGCCTCCTCAGCGACGACGGCTGCATGACGGTGAACCTGTTCGGCCGGGCGTCGAGCTACCCACAAAGCGTGGAGAAAATTGCGGCTGCCTTTGGCGCCGATGCCGTGTGGGCCTTCAAACCGACGCGTGAAGGCAACACCGTGGTGCTGGCCCAGCGCACACCCAGTCGCCCGGGGCGGGAGCGGCTTGCCGAACGCGCCGAAAACATCCAGACTCGGTGGAAGTTGCCCGCGGCCAAATGGCTGCGGGTGTTCAAACCGATGGAGTCCAGGCTCCGCGCTGCCCCATGAGTGCCGTCCCCAAACCGCTGGTCGCCGCCAAAACGCCTCACATTGGCCCTGTGGACTGGCGCCGCATGGTGGAGTGGCTGCAGGCCGACGGCGTCATTTCCACCGAAGAGGCGCACCGCACCATCGCACGCTGTTCGCAGGCCGAGAGCGCGCAGCATCCGCTGGTGCGTCTGGCCAGCGTGGCCATGCAGCGTGTCAGCGATGGCAAGCCGCTGGACATCGAAACGCTCACACAATGGCTGGCCCAGCGTGCCGGGCTGGAATATCTGCGCATCGACCCGCTCAAGGTGGAGGTGGGCAAGGTGTCCGACACCATGAGCGCGGCCTACGCCGAGCGCCATCGCGTTCTGCCCGTGCAGGTCACCCCGACCGAGGTGGTGGTGGCGACGTCCGAGCCCTTCATCACCGACTGGGTGGCCGAGGTGGAGCGGCAGTCACGCCGTTCGGTGCGGCGCGTGGTGGCCAGTCCGGGCGAAATCCACCGCTTCACGGCCGAGTTCTACGCGCTGGCCAAATCGGTCCGTGCTGCATTGAAGGCAGGCGGCAATGCCGGGGCGGCCAGTTTTGAGCAGCTGGTCGAGCTGGGCAAGAGCAACAAGCAGCTCGACGCCAACGACCAGGGCGTGGTGCAGGTGGTGGACTGGCTCTGGCAGTACGCCTTTGACCAGCGCGCCTCCGACATCCACCTGGAGCCACGGCGCGAGCAGGGCGTGATCCGCTTTCGCATCGACGGCATGTTGCATCCGGTGTACCAGATGCCCATGGGCGTGCTCAACGCCATGACGGCGCGCATCAAGCTGCTGGGCCGCATGGACGTGGTGGAAAAACGCCGCCCGCAGGACGGTCGCATCAAGACCCGCAACCCGCGCGGCGACGAGATCGAAATGCGCCTGTCCACGCTGCCCACGGCGTTTGGCGAGAAGATGGTGATGCGGATCTTCGACCCCGACACCGCCGTCAAGGACCTCGACGCGCTGGGGTTCACGCCCCACGACGCCGAACGCTGGGAGGCGCTGGTCAAGCGGCCGCACGGCATCATCCTCGTCACGGGGCCCACGGGTTCGGGCAAGACCACCACGCTGTACTCCACGCTCAAGCGCGTGGCCACCGAAGAGGTCAACGTCAGCACCATCGAAGACCCGATCGAAATGATCGAGCCCAGCTTCAACCAGACCCAGGTGCAACCGCAGCTCGATTTCAATTTCGCCGAAGGCCTGCGCGCATTGATGCGCCAGGACCCGGACATCATCATGGTGGGCGAAATCCGCGACCTGCAGACCGCCGACATGGCGATTCAGGCCGCCCTCACCGGTCACCTGGTGTTCAGCACCCTGCACACCAACGATGCGCCCTCGGCCATCACCCGGCTGATGGAGCTGGGTGTGCCGTCCTACCTGATCAACGCCACGGTGCTGGGCGTGCTGGCCCAGCGGCTGGTGCGCACGCTGTGCAAGCAGTGCCGGCAAAAGGACGAGGCCTCGTCGCGCGACGCGCTGGCCGCCGTGGTCAAGCCCTGGAAGATCAATGGCAGCTACCGGCCCTACAAGCCGGTGGGCTGCGTCGATTGCCGCATGACCGGCTTCATGGGCCGCATGGGTCTGTATGAACTGCTCACGGTCAGCGAAGCCTTCAAGGAAAAGGTCAACCAGGAGCCCAGCATCGACGCCTTGCGCCGCCAGGCCGTCTCCGACGGCATGCGCCCCCTGCGGCTGGCCGGCGCCTTGCGCGTGGCCGAGGGGCTGACCACCCTCGAAGAAATCCTCACCGCCACGCCGCCGTTGGACTGACCCGGTCCGCGGGCGCGGGTCGCGCTTCGAGCGGCTTGGATCGCCACTGGCACGGGATGTGCATCGCCATAGGTGTAACCCACATCCGCATTGGGGCGTATTCCGTCCAGAATCCAGCCTTCGAATCTGCTTTCGAGGAGACCGTTCGTGAAAATCAAGAGTCAGAAAGACTTTTTCTCGGGCCTCATGTTCAGCACCATGGGCATCGCTTTTGCCTGGGGCGCCACCACTTACACGGTGGGCACCGGCGCGCGCATGGGGCCAGGCTACTTTCCGCTCCTGCTGGGCATCTTGCTGGCCGTGCTGGGGGGCTTCATCATGTTCAAGGCGATGGTGGTGGAAACCGCCGACGGCGAAAAAATCGGCAAATGGGCCTGGCGCCCGCTGATCTTCATCATCAGTGCCAACCTGTTGTTCGGTGTGCTGCTGGGTGGCCTGCCCAGCATCGGCATCCCGGCCATGGGCCTGATCGTCGCCATTTATGGGGTCACCATCGTGTCCAGCCTGGCCGATGGGCGTTTCCGGCTCAAGGAGGTGCTGCTGCTGGCCACCATTTTGGCCGTTGGCAGCTACGTGGCCTTCGTGTGGGTGCTCAAACTGCAATTCCCGGTCTGGCCGACCTTCATCACGGGCTGAGGAGCACAACCCCATGGATCTCATCACCAACCTCTCGTTGGGTTTTGGCGTGGCCTTCACGGTCCAGAACCTGCTCTATTGTTTTGTGGGCTGCCTGCTGGGCACGCTCATTGGGGTTCTTCCGGGCATCGGCCCGGTGGCCACGATTGCCATGCTGCTGCCGGCCACCTATGCGCTGCCGCCGGTGTCGGCGCTCATCATGCTGGCCGGCATTTACTACGGCGCCCAATACGGTGGCTCCACCACGGCCATCCTGGTCAATCTGCCGGGGGAATCATCTTCGGTGGTGACCGTGATCGACGGCTACCAGATGGCGCGCCAGGGGCGGGCGGGCCCGGCGCTGGCCGCTGCCGGGCTGGGGTCGTTTTTCGCGGGCTCGGTGGGCACGCTCATGCTGGCGGCTTTTGCGGTGCCGCTGACCGAAGTGGCCTTCAAGTTCGGGCCGGCCGAATACTTCTCGTTGATGGTGCTGGGCCTGATCGGTGCCGTGGTGCTGGCCTCGGGCTCGCTGCTCAAGGCGGTGGCCATGATCGTGCTGGGCCTGCTCATGGGCTTGATCGGCACCGACGTGAACTCGGGCGTGGCGCGGTTTTCGTTTGACATTCCCGAACTGACCGACGGCATCGGTTTCATCACCATCGCCATGGGCGTGTTCGGCTACGGTGAAATCATTGCCAACCTTTCGCACCCCGAGGACAAGCGCGAGGTGTTCACCAGCAAGGTGCAGGGCCTGATGCCGACCAAGGAAGATTTCAAGAACCTGGTCCCTGCGGTGTTGCGTGGCACGGCACTCGGCTGCGCGTTGGGCATCCTGCCCGGCGGCGGCGCGCTGCTGTCGGCTTTCGCGGCCTACACCATCGAGAAAAAAACCAAGCTGCGTCCGGGCGAGGTGGCCTTCGGCAAGGGCAACATCCGGGGCGTCGGGGCGCCCGAGGCGGCCAACAACGCGGGCGCGCAGGCGTCGTTCATTCCGCTGCTGACCCTGGGCATTCCACCCAACGCCGTGATGGCGCTGATGGTGGGGGCCATGACCATCCACAACATCCAGCCGGGCCCGCAGGTGATGACTAGCAACCCCGAACTGTTCTGGGGCCTGATCGCCTCGATGTGGATCGGCAACGCCATGCTGGTGGTGCTGAACCTGCCGCTGATCGGTATCTGGATCAAGCTGCTGACCGTGCCCTACCGCTGGCTGTTTCCGGCCATTGTGCTGTTCTGCGCCATCGGCGTCTATTCCACCAACAACAACACCTTCGACATCTGGATGGTTGGCGGGTTCGGCATTGTGGGCTACCTGTTCATCAAGCTCGGGGTGGAGCCCGCGCCGCTGCTGCTGGGGTTCATCCTCGGGCCCATGATGGAAGAAAACCTGCGGCGGGCCATGTTGCTGTCACGGGGCGACTGGGGCGTGTTCGTCACGCGACCGCTGTCGGCAGGCCTGCTGGCCGCTGCCGTGTTGCTGCTGGTGATCGTGCTGATGCCGGCCGTGAAGAGCAAGCGGGCAGAGGCCTTTGTCGAGGACTGATCCTTCCGCAACACCATTTTCGGCGGCGCTTTCGGGCGCCGCTTTGTATTGGCAGCGGCGGGGCGCAACTTGTCAGACAATGTCGGCACGAAACGCCGAAATTCCATCTTCGGTGGCGACACCTTTGTGTACCCTGCCTGATCCCTCATGAACTTCGATTACCAGAACCCCTACCCCTCTACCCGCCTGCCGCTGTTTGCGCGCAATGTGGTGTCCACCTCGCACCCGCTGGCCGCGCAGGCCGGGTTGCGCATGCTGCTCAAGGGCGGCAATGCGGTGGACGCGGCCATTGCGGCCGCCGCGGCGTTGACCATCACCGAACCGGTCAGCAACGGCCTGGGCAGCGATGCCTTCTGCATCCTGTGGGACGGCAAGGCGCTGCATGGCCTCAATGCCTCGGGCCGCGCGCCGCAGACCTGGACGCCCGAATACTTTCGCAAGAAGTACGGCGCGGACGTGGCCAGCCCGCCCAAGCGGGGTTTTGACTCAGCGACCGTGCCCGGTGCGGTGGCGGGCTGGGTGGCCCTCAGTGAACGTTTTGGCAAGCTGCCGTTCGCCGACCTGCTGGAGCCGGCCATCGACATTGCCGAGCGCGGCTATCTGGTGCCCACGGTGGTGCAGCAAAAATGGGCCGCCGCCACACCCGAGCTGCGGGGCGAAGCCGGGTTTGCCCAGTCGTTCCTGCCCTGGGGCCGGGCGCCCGAGGTGGGTGAGTTGTTCCAGTTCAAGGCGGCGGCGCGTGGCCTGCGTGCCATCGCCGAGACCCGCGGCGCGGCCTATTACGGCGGCGAGATTGCCGAGGCGATCCAGAAGTTCTCGGCCCAGCACGGCGGCAGCGTCACCGCGAAAGACTTTGCAGATTACCGGCCCGAATGGGTCACGCCCATCGGCAAGAACTACCGCGGCCACACCCTGCATGAGATCCCGCCCAACGGGCAGGGCATCGCGGCGCTGATCGCGCTGGGCATCCTCGACCAGTTCGATCTGGCCAGCATGCCGGTGGACGGCGTGGATTCGCAGCACCTGCAGATCGAGGCCATGAAGCTCGCGTTTGCCGATGTGTACAAATACGTGGCCGAGCCTTCGGCCATGGCGGTCACGGCCGAACAGCTGCTCGACGACGCCTACCTGGCCTCGCGCGCCAAATTGATCGACATGAAAAAAGCCCAGGACTTCGGCGCGGGCAACCCGGTCAAGGGCGGCACGATCTATCTCACGGCCGCCGATGAAAACGGCATGATGGTCAGCTTCATCCAGAGCAACTACATGGGGTTTGGCTCGGGCGTGGTCGAGCCCAGCTTCGGCATCAGCCTGCAGAACCGGGGTCATGCCTTCAGCGTGGCCGCCAACGGCCACAACCCGGCCAATCAGGTGGCGCCGGGCAAGCGCCCGTTTCACACCATCATTCCTGCCTTTCTCACCCAAAACGGCCAGCCGGTCATGAGCTATGGCGTGATGGGGGCCAACATGCAGCCACAGGGCCATCTGCAGACACTGGTGCGCATGCTCGACTACGGCCAGAACCCGCAGGCCGCGTGCGACGCGCCGCGCTGGCGCTACAACGAGGGGTTCGAGATCAACGTCGAGTCGGGCATGCCGACGGCCACCGTGGCCGACCTGGCCGCGCGCGGCCATCGCATGGACGTCATCAAGGACTCGTACCAGGACTTCGGCGCGGGCCAGTTTATCTGGCGTGCCGGCAACCCCAAGGTGGAAGGCTACGTGGCGGCGAGCGATCCGCGGCGCGACGGCCAGGCCGTGGGCTTCTGAAATCGGTCGCTGCACCAAATTTTAGATAAAAAGTGGCATCAGCCCCCGCCGATAGGTCATTGTTTGCTAAAAAAAATGTAGCAACCGGGATGCTCCTGGCGGTGCTGGGCTCCATTGCCTTCAGCGGCAAGGCCATCATCGTGAAACTGGCTTACCGCCATGGCGTTGACGCGGTCACGCTCATCATGTACCGCATGCTGTTTGCGCTGCCGATCTTTGCGCTCATGGCGTGGTGGGCCACCTACCGGCAAGGCGGGGTGCGCAAACCCGCGTTGACGGCACGTGACTGGGGCGGCGTGGCCGGGTTGGGCGTGTCCGGTTATTACCTGGCCAGTTTTCTGGATTTTGCGGGCCTGCAGTACGTCAGCGCTTCGCTGGAGCGGTTGATCCTCTACCTCAATCCGACGCTGGTGATGGGCCTGAGCTGGCTTTTGTACCGCAAGCGCATCGCGCGCCACCAGGTGTTGGCCATGGCCATCAGCTACAGCGGGGTGGTGCTGGTGTTTGGCCATGAAATCACCCTGCAGGGCGGGCGGACGGCCTGGGGCGCGCTGCTGGTGTTCCTGAGCGCCCTGTTCTACGCCATCTACCTTGTCTACAGCGGCGAAATGGTCCAGCGGCTGGGCGCGCTGCGGCTGGTGGGCCTGGCGACCTCGGTCGCCTGTGTGTGCTGCATCGCGCAGTTTCTGGTGCTTCGGCCGCTGTCGGCGGCCCTGGTGGCGCCCGCGGTGATCTGGCTGTCGGTTCTCAACGCCACCTTGTGCACGGCAGTGCCGGTGCTGATGGTGATGATGGCCATCGAGCGCGTGGGCGCGGGCCTGACATCACAAACCGGCATGGTCGGGCCGATGTCCACCATCCTGATGGGCGTGCTGATCCTGGGCGAGCCGTTCACCGCGTGGGTGGCGGTGGGGTCGGTGCTGGTGATTGCCGGCATCTTCATTTTCACGCGCGCGCCACATCGGGAGACACCGTAAGGCGCCGCCGGGGTTCAGCGCAGTTACCATTGGCCGATATTCCATTACAAGCTGATCGAGCAGACGGAGACACAACATCATGGATCTGGGCATTGCAGGCAAGTGGGCGCTGGTGTGTGGCGCCAGCAAGGGGCTGGGGCTGGGCTGCGCGCAGGCGCTCTCGCGTGAAGGTGTGCACGTGGTCATGGTGGCGCGTGGCGACGAGGCG
>JBGSNW010000418.1:0-3428 GCA_041739435.1 Burkholderiaceae bacterium | reverse complement strand
GCCCGCCCGACCCAGGCGCAGCCCGAGGACGTGGTGCTGCAGGTGCCGGCCGACACCGACCCGAATCTGCTGGGTGGGTTTCTGCACGAGGCGCCGGGGCAGGTCCAGCGGCTGGTCGAACTGACGCTCAAGATGGCCGCGGGCGTCAGCGACGCCGCTGATCTGACGGTGGCCAAGCGCGTGGCGCACACCCTCAAGGGTTCCGGCGCCATCATTGGCTTGCGCGGTCTTGCATCGCTGGGGCATCACCTCGAGGACATTCTGGAATACGCCGAGCGTCTGGATGGGCCAGTGCCGCGCGTGGCGGCCGACGCCCTGGTGGACGCCGCCTATTGCCTGGAGCAGATGGTCGGGCACGTGGCTGGCCATGATGAATTTCCGTTGCAGGCGCAATCGGTGCTGCAGCAGGTGCTGGACGTGGCCAACCGGATGGACCGGGGCGAAGACCTGACGGGCAGTGCCAGCGCCGCCGACGCGCGGCCTGCAGCCCCCGCCGTCCGCCGACCCGCCATGTCGGCGCCCCCGCAGGCCAGCGTGGCGGCGGAGTCGTCGGTTTCCCTGCGGGTGAGCATGGACCGCATCGACGAGTTGTTCCGTGTTTCCGGCGAAATATCGGTGCACACCGCGTCGACGGAAGAGCGTCTGCGCCGTCTGGGCGCCCGCACGCGCGAGCTGCTGGCCCAGTACCAGCGCGTCCAGCAGCGGCTGTTCGAGCTGGAAACCCAGGTCGACGTGCGCGCCCTCACGATGATGCGCACCCGCACGCGGGGCGGCGACGCTGCCGGGTTTGATCCTCTGGAGATGGACCAGTACAGCGACCTGCACGGCACCACGCACGCCCTGATGGAAGAAGCGGCCGACGCGCGGGTGCTGGCGCTTCGCCTGGAGGAGGACCTGCTTGCTTTTGGCGCCGTTCAGACCCAGCAGGAACGGCTGGCCAAGGATCTGCAGCATCTGGTCATCGGCACGCGCATGACCGAGGTGAACGTGCTGGCGCCGCGCCTGCAGCGCAACGTGCGTGCCACCTGCCAGGCCACCGGCAAGCAGGCCACGCTGCAGATTGTCGGCGGCGGCACGCTGATCGACAGCGACGTGCTCAACCGGCTGGCCGAACCGCTGATGCACATTCTTCGCAATGCGGTCGACCACGGACTGGAGCATCCGGCCGAACGGGAAGCCGTGGGCAAGGACCCAAGTGGCCTGATCGAATTGCAGTTCAGCCGACAGGGGCAGCTGGTGGTGCTGCGCTGCCGTGACGACGGCGCCGGCCTGGATGTGCCGGCCATCCGGCAGCGCGCGGTGCAGCGGGGTCTGATCGACGCCGATGAAGTGCTTGACGACGACACCATTTCGCAGCTGATCCTGCTGCCGGGCTTCTCGACGCGCGCCGTGGTGAGCGAGGTGTCGGGGCGGGGCGTGGGGCTCGATGTGGTGCACCACTGGGCCAACGCCATGAACGGTTCGGTGCGTGTGGAGTCGGAGCCGGGCCGTGGCTGCGTGATCGAACTGCGCTTTGCCGCGACGCTCTCGACCATCCAGTCGCTGGTGGTCGAGGTCAGTGGCCAGCGGCTGGCCTTGCCTTCCCATCTCATCGAACAGGCCGTCCCGCGGGGCATGGGCACTTTTGAGGTGGTGGACGACGAACTCAAATACCGCCACGGCACCCGGCTGCTGACGGCGCGGCTGCTGGCTGGACCGGCGGGCTTGCCCTTGCGCGACGGCAGCGCGCTCAACGACCACGATGCCGTCATCGTGCAGGTGGACGGCCGCACCGTGGTGCTGGGAGTCGACCGGCTGCTCGAGTCGCGCGACCTGCTGGTCAAGGACCCGGGCCCGTATGCCCGCCATCTGCGCGGCGTGATGGGGCTGTCCATTCTGGGCGACGGTGGAATTGCGGTGAACCTCGACCTGGCCCATCTGCTGGCGCCGGGGCTGCCATCCGGCGTGGTGCGGCATGAAGAGGCCGATCCTTACGCACCCGGTGGTGCCCAGGCTCTGCCGCAGGTGCTGATCGTGGACGATTCGCTGTCGGTGCGCAACTCGCTGATGCAGCTGGTGCAGGACGCCGGGTACGCGGCCCGTGCCGCGCGCGATGGCGTCGAAGCGGTGGGCAGCCTGCGCGACAACCCGCCGGATCTGGTGCTGACCGATCTCGAAATGCCCAACATGAATGGCATCGAGCTGACGCGGCACATCCGCGCGCGCGAAGACCTGGGCACCGTGCCCGTCATCATGATCACCTCACGCTCCCAGGACAAACACCAGCGCCTGGCCGCCGAGGCGGGCGTGACCACCTACCTGACCAAACCCTACAGCGACGGGGATCTGTTGCGGGTGATCCGCGAAACCCTGGCGAACCGCACCGTGGACTTGCCGACATGACGCCGCCCGACTTCGACATGGCCTCCGACCCCAATGGCTTGCCAACCGGACAGGCCCAGGCGCTGCTGCTCGAATACCGGCGCGGCCATCATGTGGCGCTGCCGCCCCACACCGTTCAGGACCACCTGGCGCTGACGGATCTGATCGCAACGCCGGATGCGCCTTATTACTGCATGGGCAACGTGGTCTGGCAAGGCGAGACCCTGCCGCTGTGGGACTTGCACGCGCTGCTGCGCGCCTATGCCGATGTGCCCGCGCCCACACCCAGCCATGTGCTCGTCATCGCCTACCAGGCCGCGCCGGGCGCGCCCTTGCAACATCACGCGCTGTGCGCCACGGTCGAGCTGGCCGACATCATGGTGAGCGACGAGATGCAGTGCCCGCTGCCGGACGACAGCGACCTCTGGCCGCTGATTGCCATCTCGTGTTTCATGCATGAAGGGCGCGCGGTGCCGGTGCTCGACACAGCGCGGCTGTGCATGCTGCGCGACGCCTGATACGGCTTCGCACTCAGGGATAAGGCCCGTTCGTCCTGCGCTCGGCCTGTCCTGAGCTTGACGAAGGGTCGAAGGACTGCGGTGGACTTCGACCCTTCGGCAAGTCCAGGCCCGGCTGTTTTGTCAACGCCTACTTGCTGGCGGGCTTGGCCGCCGGTTTGGCCGGCTTGGCGGTGGCAGCGGCCGCGGGTTCAAGCCCCAGTCGTTTGGCGACCGACTGCTCCAGCGCGCGCAGCTTGGGTTCGACCGTGCCACGGGTGTCGGCCAGCAGTTTTTCAACCAGCACGTTCTTCATCTCCGGGCCAATCTGCTGGAATTTGACGAACGCCGGGGATTCGAGCACCGTCAACACCTGACGCAACTCGTCTTCGGTGAACTTTTCTTCCAGCAGGGCGCCCGCGCTCAGGGGGGCCACCTTGATGGCGCGCTCGCGCACCAGCGGCACGGTGTCGTCCACAAATTTTTTCACATCGGCCTGGATGTCGCGCGCTGTGGATTCGCGCTTGTCGGGCGCCACGCGCTGGGGCAGGGCCAGGGCGGCGCGCTCCA
>JBGSNW010000406.1:0-1821 GCA_041739435.1 Burkholderiaceae bacterium | reverse complement strand
GCCGCGCGCGCCTTCCAGGCCAGCATGTCGTCGGTCAGGTCGGCGTTGCGCTGCACGCGGCTGAAATAGTCCACCGCCAGCGGTGACAGACGGGTTGCCGCCTGCTTGCCGATCACGCCCCAGCCCCAGTTGCGCTCCTCGGGCGTGAGCTGGAAGCCCCATTTGTTCTCCATGAGCTGCGCGGCGGAATCGGGGTCGGACGTGGCCAGCTTGATCAGGGCCAGCAGCACCAGTTCCTTGCGCACCTTGCGCACGGCGCTGAATTTGACGGTGAGAAACCGGGTCGGTTTGTCGTGAAGTTCGGCCAGCAGCGGCAGCGCGTCGGGCGAAACGATGGACACCACCTCGCGCGCCAGGCGGGGGCGGTTGGCTTCGACCGCCAGGCGGGCCTTGCGCCACACATCGATCTCGGCGATCTTGCGATCGGCAAAAAAACGGTCGGCGGCGAAGGTGCAGCCGTCGTCGCCATTGCGCTGGGCGTGCCAGTTGTGCACCACTTCGGCCGCGCCGTCGGCGTCGCCGCGGATGTGCGCCACCGCCAGCGCGTAGCAACGCACCTCGCGGTCGTCGTTCATGCGGAATTTGGGGTATTCGGCCGCGAACGCCTCCCAGTCGCGGCGCTGGCCCAGCAGCAGCAGCCAGTCGTTGCGCAGCCGGTCTTCCTGGTAGGTGCCGGCGTGGCGGGCAAAAAAATCCTGCACTTCCTGGGGCTGGGCTTCGTCCAGGCGCGCCTTGAGCGCCCAGTAGGCGGCCCAGGGTTCGAGCACGTGGCCACGGGCCTTGGGCAGCAGCGCCGCCAGGCGGGTGCGGTCGTTCTTGCCAAAAGCCTGGCTCATTTCGAGGATGACGTCGTCGCCCTGGGGTTGGGCCTGCACGGCGCAGGACAGCGCGAGCGCGATCAATGTCAGAATGGGGCGTAACTGCATCTTGGGGATTATGGATAAAAGCCAGGAAAAGAAGGCCTTGCGAAAGGCCCTTGTTGAACAACGGTTGAACCTGCCCGATCGCCTACAGCGCGCTGATTTGTTGCAGCAGGTGCTGCGGATCTGGCTCGTGGGCCGGCCGGACACGGTGATCGGCGCCTATTGGCCGATCAAGGGCGAGTTTGACCCGCTGCCCGCGCTGCACCGCTGGAAGGAAGACGGCGAGCTGATGGACGACCCCCAGTTGCGCCGCATCGGCCTGCCGCGGGTGGACAAGCTGCACCGCACGCTGACCTTCCATGTCTGGTACCCCGGCTGTGACATGGAAGAAGACGCCTACGGCATCCCCAAACCCAAGGACACCGAGGTCATCGTGCCCACGCTGCTGTTCGTGCCCTGCGTGGGCTACGGCACGGGGGGCTACCGGCTGGGCTACGGCGGCGGCTTTTACGACCGCACCCTGGCCGTCCTGCAGCCCCGGCCGTTCACCGTGGGGCTGGGCTACACCCACGGCTTCATCGACGACTTCGCACCCGAGCCGCACGACGTGCCGCTGGACGCCATCCTCAACGACAACGGGGTGGTCTGGCCGGTTTGAGGGCCGGTGGCGCGCGCATCGCCGCTGCGTGACAGTTTCATGACCGACATTTGATGTCCGTCAAGGCCACCGCCGTGGTGGCCGGGCACAGTGAGCTTTTGTGCGCCGCCCTGCTGACGCGGGGTGACCTCGACCCCCAGGAGTCCTGCACCATGGCCGTGTCCCCTTCGCCGCGAAAATCAAGCCCCCGCGCCGCCAGCGCCGTGCCAACCCAGAGCACTCTGAAGGGGCGTGAACCCGTGCGCCGTGCGTCCCGTGGCGACACCGCGCCGTCCACCCGGGCCCGGGCGCTGGAGCAAT
>JBGSNW010000312.1:0-2239 GCA_041739435.1 Burkholderiaceae bacterium | reverse complement strand
GTGCGCCGCGACGGCATCGAGGCCAGGGGCGGCCAATGGAGCGCCGACGAAGAGGCCGCGTTCAAGCAGCCGCTGCTCGACCAGTTCGCCCACCAGTCGCACCCCTATTACGCAAGCGCCAGGCTGTGGGACGACGGCGTGATTGACCCCGCCGACACGCGGCGTGTGCTGGGGCTGGCCCTGTCGGCCTCGCTGAACACGCCGATCGGCGAGCCGAAGTTTGGCGTTTTCCGCATGTAATGTGTATGATTTGTTGATTTCATACACATTTGAGGCGCCTGTATGCGGACCAATATCGTGATTGACGACAAACTCATGGCCGATGTGATGGCCAGTGGCGACTTCAAAACCAAGCGCGAGGCCGTGGAAGAGGGCTTGCGCATGCTCAAGCGGCGCAAGGTCTATGACGGTTTGTTGGCCTTGCGAGGGAAGCTGCAGTGGGATGACTCCGAGGAGGGCTGGGCTGCTTACCGAGCGGAGCAGCTGGCTTTGAAGGCGACCGGCGCGCCCTATGACAGCGACATTGACGCAGCGGCAGATGCACAAGCGGGTGCGCGCCCGCAGGAGCTGCAAGAACCCTCGCCTCCGTCGCTGGCGGCCAAAGCCCGAAAGACGCCATGATCCTTGTGGATGCCAGCGTCTGGATTGATTTTTTCAACCACGCGAAAACACCACAAAGCCTGCTGCTGGCGCTGTGGCTCAAGCGCGGCGATGTGTCGTTGGGCACCGCCGATCTGGTGGTTTTTGAGGTGCTTCGAGGCTTTCGCAAAGACAAGGCGTGCCAGGAGGCGGAGAGTTTGTTGGCGGAGCTGCCTGTGGTTGATATCGGCGGTCTGGACAACGCGCTCCATGCCGCCAAGCTGTACCGCCGCCTGCGCGTCCAGGGCCGCACCGTGCGCAGCCCCATCGACGTGCTGCTCGCCAGCTACTGCATCACCCACGGGCACACCCTGCTGCACCGCGACGCCGATTTCGAGTCGCTCAAGGCCCTGGGAAATCTGGACACATGGCCACATTGAACGCCTGACGCTCCATCCGCAGAAAGCCACGCCCATGAGTCACACCATTTATGACCACCCAGACCACGAGCTCCTGCGCGAGCAGGTCGCGCGCTTCCTCGCCCGCGAGGTCGAACCACACGCGGCGGCCTGGGAAGAGACCGGCATGGTGCCGCGCGAGGTGTTGCGTCGCATGGGCCAGGCCGGTCTGCTGGGCATCGCTTTCGAGAGCGAACACGGCGGCGCTGACGCCGACGCGCTGACCAACCTCGTGTTCGCCGAAGCGCTCTCGCAATCGACCTTTGCCGGTTTCATCATCACCGTGCTGGTCCACACCGACATGGCCGGGCCGCACCTGCACCACGCGGGCAGTCCAGCGCAGAAGGCGAAATACCTGCCGCGCGTGACGGCGGGCGAGCTGATCACCGCGGTGGGCATCACCGAGCCTGGCGCGGGCTCCGACGTGGCGGGCATCCGCACCACCGCCAGACGTGTCCACGATGGAGAAGGCGACGGGTGGGTGCTCAACGGCACCAAGATGTTCATCACCAACGGCGTGCACGCCGACCTGTATTTCGTGGCCGCCAAAACCGGCAGCGCGCGCCACGACATGAGCATGTTCATCGTCGAGAAAGGCACGCCGGGGTTCAGCGTCGGCCGCGCGCTGAAGAAAACCGGCTGGCTGTCCAGCGACACGGCCGAACTGGTGTTCGACAACGTGCGCATCCCGGCCGACAACCTGCTGGGCGAGGAGGGCAAGGGCTTCTATTCGGTGATGAAAAATTTTCAGACCGAACGTATCGCGCTTGCTGCCATGGCCGTGGGCCACTGCACCCAGGCGTTGAAGCTCACGCTCGACCACGTGCGCCAGCGCCAGGCCTTCGGTGCCACGCTCTGGGAGCAGCAGACGATCCGCCAGCGCCTGTCCATGCTCGACGCCAAGACCCGTGCGGCGCGCCAGTTCATGTACCACTGCGCATGGAGCGTTACCCAGTGCCACGACATCGTGCAGGAGGTCTCCATGCTCAAGGCCCTGACTGGCGAGCTGGTCAACGAGGTGGTGCAGACCTGCCAGCAGTTCCACGGTGGCATGGGCTACATCCGCGAAACCGCGATTGAGCGCCTGTGGCGCGATGCCCGCGTGCTGGCCATTGGTGGCGGTGCCACCGAAGTGATGTTGGAAGAAGTAGCCAAACGGTATTGAGGACACACCCATGAAACACCTGCAACTGCATTTTCAC
>JBGSNW010000311.1:0-2751 GCA_041739435.1 Burkholderiaceae bacterium | reverse complement strand
CACCGCGCCCGTGGCCACGCGGCCCCAGAACACGCGGCGGCCCTGCGAGGTGTCGGAGGAGGAAGAGGGCTTCGCCGCCGGGCCGTCCCAAGGAGAAGCAGCCCCCTCGGGGGGCAGCGCAGTACGCGCAGCGACCAGCGTGGGGGCTTGGGGCTTTTCAACCCATTGCACGGGGAAGGCAAACGGCTGGCTTACTTCAGCCGGGGTGTTGGGCAGCTTTTCCAGAATCTGCAGCAGGCTCGGGCCGCTGTAGCCGCACCAGCCGGGGTGTTCGCTCACCACGTTCCAGCCCTTGAGGGCCGAGATCGGCACGATGGCCGTGACGGCAATGCCGGCCGCGGCGGCAAAGGCGCCCAGCGCGGCGCTGATGTGGGCAAACGCCACGTCGGGGTCGGCCACGGCGTCGAGCTTGTTGATGGTGAACACGATGGAAGGCACACGCAGCAGGTTCACCAGCAGCGAATGGCGGCGGGTTTGTGGCAGCAGCGTGAGGGCGGGGTCGGACCAGGCCAGCTTGGTGGCGTCCACCAGCACCACGGCGGCGTCGGCGCTGGAGGCGGCGGTGACCATGTTGCGGGTGTACTGCTCGTGACCCGGCGCGTCACCAATGATGAACTTGCGGTCTTCGGTGGCGAAGTAGCGGTAGGCCACGTCGATGGTGATGCCCTGCTCGCGCTCGGCCGACAGGCCGTCGGTCAGCAGGGCCAGGTCGGTCTCGCCCTGGCGCTGCACGCCCGCCAGGTGGTCCTGCAGCACGGCCTTGCTGTCCACCAGCAGGCGGCCGATCAGCGTGCTTTTGCCGTCGTCCACGCTGCCGCAGGTGATGAAGCGCAAAGCCGCCCCCGTGTCATTTTTCAAGACATTTTGGCCTTCAGCCCCCGTCAAATGGTCTTTTTCTGCTATTAAATTCAAATTATCCAAGAGATTCTCCAATTCAGGGGACACCACGGAACCGGCTCCGCCGGGCCGTTGGTGTCGCCCCCTTGAGGGGGGATTCGGCGACACGCAGTGCGCAAGAAACGGGGGTGGGTCAAAAGTACCCGTCTTTCTTGCGCTTCTCCATCGAGGCGTCCGAGGTTTTGTCGTCCATGCGCGTGGCGCCGCGCTCGCTCACGTCGGCGGCCAGGGTTTCGAGGACCACGTCGGCGGCGTTGGCGGCCAGGCTCTCGACCGGGCAGGTGCAGGTGATGTCGCCCACGGTGCGAAAGCGCACGTCGCGCGTGACCACGGTTTCACCGGCCTTGGGCGGGGTGAGTTCGGTCACCGGCACCAGCAGGCCCTTGCGGTCGATCACCGGTCGCTGGTGCGTGTAGTAGATGGAGGGCAGGGCGATGTTCTCGCGCTCGATGTACTGCCACACGTCCAGCTCGGTCCAGTTGCTGATGGGGAACACGCGGAAGTGCTCGCCCGGCGCCAGCCGGGTGTTGAACAGCGTCCAGAGTTCGGGCCGCTGGGCCTTGGGCTGCCATTGGCCGAAGCTGTCGCGGTGGCTGAAGATGCGCTCCTTGGCGCGGGCTTTTTCCTCGTCGCGGCGGGCGCCGCCGATGAGGGCGTCGAAGCGGAACTCTTCAATGGCTTCGAGCAGCGTGACCGACTGGTGCACGTTGCGGCTCTCGCCCGGGTGGGCCAGGCGCACGGTGCCGCGCTTCATCGAGTCTTCGACGTTGCGCACGATCAGTTCGGCGCCCAGCTCCCGGGCGCGCAGGTCGCGGAAGTCGGTGACTTCGGGGAAGTTGTGGCCGGTGTCGATCATCAGCAGCGGGTAGGGGATGCGCCCCACGCCAAAAGCTTTTTCAGCGCACTTGAGGATGACCAGCGAGTCCTTGCCGCCCGAGAACAGCAGCGTGGGGCGCTCGAAGGCGGCCGCCACCTCGCGCAGGATGAAGATGGCTTCTTCTTCCAGCGCGTCCAGGTGTGTGTTGCTCAGGTGGTGGCCGCCCGCGCGCCCGTGCAGGGTGTCGTGGTCGGCGCCCGGGAGCGGGGCGGTGGTGGTGGCAGTGGGCGTGGTCAACACGGCGGGTTCGGTGCGCGCGTTCATGCGGTCTGTCCTTGGGCGGTTTTGTTGTCGTGTTTGACGTGCAGGCCACATTCCTTGGCGGCTTCGTCTTCCCACCACCAGCGGCCGGCGCGGAAATCCTCGCCCAGGCTGATGGCGCGGGTGCAGGGCGCGCAGCCGATGCTGGGGAAAAACTGGTCGTGCAGCGGGTTGTAGGGCACCTGGTGCAGGCCGATGTAGTGCCACACGTCGCCCCAGGTCCAGTTGGCCAGCGGGTTGAGCTTGTAGCGGCCCTTGTCGGCGAGGTCGCTCTCGTCGATCAGCGGCACCTCGGCGCGGGCGTTGGACTGCTCTCGGCGCAGCCCGGTGATCCAGGCTTTTTTGCCGGCCAGCGCGCGCTCCAGCGGCTCGACCTTGCGGATGTGGCAGCAGGCCTTGCGCAGCGGCACGCTTTGGTACATGGCGTCCTTGCCTTCACGGCCCACGAACTGCACCACGGCTTCGTGGACGGGGCGGTACACGGTGACGCTCGCGCGCGATTGGGCCTGCGTCTGCGCCAGCAGCGCCAGGGTTTCGGGGTGCAGCATGCCGGTGTCGAGCACGAACACGCCGATGTCCAGCGCCAGCCGGTTGATCAGGTGGGTGATGACCACGTCTTCCGCGCCCAGGCTGGAGGCCTGGGTGACGGGGCCCAGCTCGGCGGCGGCGCGGCGCAGCAGGGCTTCGGTCTCGGCCAGTCGGGCGGCAAAGTCGGC